>JAFMNE010000015.1 GCA_017859395.1 Ilumatobacteraceae bacterium
GCGCCCAGATGCGAGCTGCCCCGGCAACCAGCGCCGCCAGGCCGACCGCTGCCCACAGGCCGAGGTGTTCGCGTCGCGTCACCTCCAGATCGTCGCATCACCACGAGCGCCACTCGCGGATAGGCGCTCGTTGTGATGGGCTCAGCGGGCCCAGACCACAGGGGTCCAGCGCAGGACCGTGCTCGGTTCGTCGCCCACGATCGTCGCGGTGGTCTCCAAGCGGAGCAAGCGACCAGATCCGGCAGCGCAGGTGTCCACCAGCCGATGCTCGAACTCGAGAAGGTCACCTTCGAACGTTGGCGCGAGGTGATCGCATCCGTCCCAGGCAACAACATGGCTCATCGAGGGGCACACCCGACTGAGCGATGCCTGTGCCATGGCTTGCACGTGACCCCCGTACACGAGGCGCCGCCCGCCAGGGCCTGTCGTTGCATCACGATGGACGGCAGCCTGGTTGAACGTGCTGCGGGCAAATGGCGCCGCGAGGTCGATGTGGTCACGCAGTGGGTCCACGCGGACATCACCAGACGTCCAGTTCTCGGCCGGTAGAGAACTGAGATCCCAGCCGGGTACGGCATCGATGAGATCGGCGAGGTCACCCGGTTCGGAGGGCCCGGGGATGTCATCGGCGTGACCTGTGCCGCCGGCACGCGCGGGGATGAGCGCGCAACGTTCGTATGCCAACACTGGGCCTGCATCGGCATCGGTGCGGATACCGAGCCACACCTTCCCGCGGTGCTGATCGCCTTTGGGCGACCCCTCACGCATACCGAGAACGGTCGTGGTGGTTCGCAGCGTTTCACCGATCTCCACCGGCCGCAGAACTCTCACCGAGCGGTAGTACAGATTGGCGATCGCTCGGCGGGTTGCATTGGTCGTCTGTCCGATCGATACGTGCATGACCAAGCCCGGGTGGGCGAGGCGTCCACTCGAACCCGACACCGATGAGTACAGACCCGCATCAGCGACGAGGGCGTGCTGGTCGCCGGTAACGGCGCGGTACCACGTGTTGTCGGCTTCGGTCAGCGTGAGCGAGGGGAGTGGAGGCACAACGCCACCAGGTGTGAAATCCTCGAAGAAGGGGCCAAGTTCATGTGAGGGGACCATGCCCGAACCCTACTGGGACGGGTGTGCTGACGAGAGGCTCACGGTGCACGCAGCGCGGCAAGTGTTGCAGCGAGATCGAGTGCGGCGAGTGCCGCCTCTGCGCCCTTGTTGGTGAGCGCGGGGGCATCCGTCGTCATGTCTACATCGGCAGTATCTGCTGAGTCGCCGACATCGTCGCGTGCTGCCTCGGTGTCCGCACCGAGTTGGCGCAGATCAGCCGAACGGACGTCGGCCTGCTCCACGGTGTCGACGGTGAGAATCCCATTGGTCACCGCCACGGGGCTGCTCGTCGCCACCCGATCGATGCCGAGTGCACTGGTCTCGGCCACGATTTCAAAGTGGTACGTGTCACCGCGGATCACCGTGCCGAGCGCGATGACCGCATCGAAACGTCCAGAGTCACAGGCTGCTCGTACGGCCTGGGGAGCCTCGAGCGCACCAGGAATCCAGATGGTGGTGATGTCGGTAGAGGCAACACCGTGGGCGTTGAGAGCGTCGATGGCACCGTCGCGCAAGCGATTGACGATGAGATCGTTGAAGCGCGCACACACGAGTGCGACGCGATACCCCGTGCCGTCAACATCAACCGTGGCACCCGATGACAGGTTGTGACTCATCCGTGACCGCCATCGGGAACATCAACCGGCGCCGGGGTGAGGGCGTCGTCGGGAATGAGATGTCCCATCCGTTCCACCTTGGTGCGCAGGTAGCGCTCGGCTTCAGGATGGATGGGGACGTGGATGGCTTCGCGTCCCGCAATGGTTATACCGAAGCCGTCGAGGCCTCCGTACTTGGCAGGGTTGTTCGTGAGAAGTTTTAGGTTCGTCACACCGAGATCGACAAGGATCTGCGCGCCGATGCCGTACTCGCGCGAGTCGACCGGCAGTCCAAGTTCGGTGTTCGCGTCAACGGTGTCGTAGCCGGTGTCCTGTAGGGCGTAGGCGCGGAGTTTATGACTGATGCCAATGCCGCGACCCTCGTGGCCTCGTAGGTAGACGATCACGCCTCGACCGGCCTCGGCCACGCGTCGCATGGCTTCATCCAACTGTGGTCCGCAATCGCATTTCACACTGGAGAACACATCGCCGGTCAGACACTCGCTGTGCACCCGCACCAACACTGCATCATCGGGGGTTGTGGTGGCGACGTTGCCCATGACGAATGCGAGGTGGGTCTGGCCATCCAGAATGCTCTGGAATGCGTGGCACCGGAACTCACCGAACGCGGTGGGTACTCGGGCATCGGCAGTACGGACAACCAATTTCTCGCTACGGCTTCGGTGGCGGATCAGATCAGCGATCGAGATAAACGGCAGGCCGTGTTCGTCGGCGAACGCCCGCAGTTCGCGGCCGCGCATCATCGTGCCGTCGTCATTCACTAGTTCGCAGAGCACGCCTGCGGGCGCGCGCCCGGCCAGATGTGCGAGATCCACGGCGGCCTCGGTGTGCCCGGCGCGTTTCAACACGCCACCTTCGCGGGCTTGCAACGGGAAAATGTGGCCGGGACGGTTGAATTCCTCAGCGCGCACGGTGGGGTCGGCCAGCGCGCGTAACGTGACCGCACGATCCGCGGCGGAGATACCTGTTGAGGTTCCGGCGCGGAGATCCACAGTGACCGTGAACGCGGTTCCTTGCGCTTCGCTGTTGGCCACTGGTGGCACCATGAGCGGGAGGCGGAGGTCGGCGCACCGTTCGCCGGTCAATGCCGAGCAGATCACACCGGAGGTGTACCGCACGAAGAAGCCGATGGCCTCTGGGGTGGCGGCGTCGGCAGCCATGATCAGGTCGCCTTCGTTCTCGCGGTCCTCGTCATCGGCAACGACGACGATGCCACCGGCTGCAATCGCTGCGATCGCCTCGGAGACCTCGTCGAGGCGGTAGGGGGGTGTGGCCTCGGTGTCCATCTGGGTCCCCGTTGTATCTGATCCGCTCACTCGTTCCCCCTTCGGAGGTCATCGATATGGGGCTGCAGCATCTGCTCGACGTACTTCGCCATGACATCAACTTCGATATTGACCGGATCCCCTGGCACCCGACGCCCGAGTGTGGTCACTTCGGCCGTATGTGGGATCACGGCCACCGAGAATGTGCCGTCAGTGACGTCGACAACGGTCAAGCTCACACCGTCCACGGTCACCGAACCCTTCTCTACAAGATAGGGAAGCAGGCGTTCGGGAATTCTTACCCGCAGATCAGGAACTGCGGCGACAATTTCGCCGACACCGTCCACGTGGCCTTGGACAAGGTGCCCACCAAGTCGCTGTGATGCCTGCACGGCACGTTCCAGATTGACGGCGTCACCGGTGTGTGCCGAGGCGAAGGATGTGCGCGCGATGGTCTCATCGGATAGGTCGGCGCTCCATCGTCGGTCATCAAACTCGATCACGGTGAGGCAGCATCCATTGACGGCAATTGACGCACCGAGCTCGGCATCGGTGAGTACGACAGGCGACTCAACGCTGAGCCGGCCGGCATCGAACGCGACGATGTGGCCGATTTCTTCGACAATTCCAGTGAACATCAGGTCTGGCCTCCATGGGAGTTGCGGTGAATTCGGGTGGCGGGAACGACGGTGAGTCGGACATCGTCACCGAGATGCTCGGTGTGCACGATGCGCCCTCTCCAGACGTCGTCGATTGAGGCGGCGGAGCTACCGCCGAGCAGGGGCCGACCGGCGTCACCCCCGACGAGTGCTGGCGCGATGTAGATCTCCCAACGGTCGATCAGGTCGGCTGCATGCCACGCTGCGAGAAGGGTGGCCCCACCTTCGAGCAGCACACTGAGATGGCCTTCTGCGCCGAGTACAGCCAACAATTCGTCCGGTTCGTTCAGCCACTCGCGGCACGGGCGCACTCGGGCATCCGCGGGCACCGATCCCATCACGACGCGCAGTGGGTCGGGTCCGGTGACATGGCGCACGGTCAGTTCTGGGTCATCGGCCCGCACGGTGCCGGCTCCGACGACGATCACATCGGCGTCCGCTCGTAGACGGTGCACATCGGTGCGTGCCTCCACGCCGGTGATCCATTGCGATGTTCCGTCGGCGGCGGCCGTTCGTCCATCGAGCGTTGTGGCCATCTTCGCAACGACATAGGGGCGTCCGGTGCGGCGATGGTGAAGGTACGCAGCGAGATCGTCGCTCACGCCGGCCGCATCAACACCGGTCACGACCTCAATGCCAGCTGAGCGCAGGGCGTGGATGCCGGCGCCGTTCACTCGGGGATCAGGATCGGTGACGGCGATCACTACACGGGCAATTCCAGCGGCGATGACGGCATCGGTGCACGGTGGCGTGCGGCCGTGGTGGCTGCACGGTTCCAATGTGACGACCAGAGTTGCGCCCCGGGCTGCTTGTCCGGCGTTGGCGAGCGCGGTCACTTCGGCATGCGGACCGCCCGGTTGGGCGGTGGCCCCGGTGCCGAGCACATTGCCGTGTTCATCGATCACCACCGCTCCGACGCCGGGGTTTGGTCGAGCCAGAATCCGCGCGTCGCGCCCGAGCATTCGTGCCGCACCCATGGCATCGAGCACCCCGGAATTGGCATCGGTTGGGCCAGCATCAGGTTGTAAGCCTGTGAAGGTGCTGCGTGGGAGGTCGGTGGGTGGCATGGTGGTGTGAACACGCCACGGGGCAGGGCGACGGATGGCTCCGTCGTGACTGCTCCCATCCGGACTATGACCGTCGGCCCCGGAATTCCACCGGATCGGCCCCTGTGGCTGACGCCGTAGGGGTTCGTGGGCTGTTACCACCGGTCGGGAATTCCACCCGAGCCCCGCAGTCGTATTGTCAGTTGTGGCGACGTATGTCGCAGAGCCAAGGGTAGCGGTCACCTGCATGTCTGGCGCGCCGAGCATGGTGTGCGAGCGATCTGGCGCTCTGCTAGTTTGACGACCGTCGTGAAGCGAGTCCTGTGAGGCTCGCACGGCGAGGAGACAACATGACGAGGCACAAACAGGTCCTCGGGCCTGACGATGTGCGCCGGGCTGTGACCCGTATGGCGCACGAAATCATCGAACGCAATCGTGGCCTTGTCGACGTCGTCCTCGTCGGTCTGCAGAGCGGTGGCGTGTGGCTCGCAGAGCAGTTGGCGTCTGAAATCGCGCGCATCGAACGTCCCGTCCCCGTCGGCGTGGTCGACGTCTCAATGCATCGCGACGACATCGGCTTGCGGCCGGTGACCCCGGGTGCCATCACTGACCTTCCGGTGGATGTCACCGGTGCATGCGTGGTCTTGGTCGACGATGTCTTGTTCACCGGTCGCACGGTGAAAGCGGCGCTCGACACCATCACGGACTACGGCCGGCCACGGTCGGTGCAGCTCGCTGTGCTTGTCGATCGTGGGCATCGAGAATTGCCGATACGTCCCGACTTCATTGGCAAGAACCTTCCGACATCGGCAGATGAGACCGTGGAGGTCAGCGCCGATGGTGTGGTCATTGCCGAGGGAGGTGGCGAATGACCGCGGCTCGTCGACATGTGCGCTCAATCGACGAGGTGGGTCGCGAGCGCATCATCAAACTGCTGGCCCTCACCGGTCACATGCACGAGATCAATCAGCGACCGGTTCCCAAGGTTCCTGCCCTACGCGGCCGTGTCGTGTGCAACTTGTTCCTCGAGGACTCCACGCGCACACGACTCAGTTTTGACACCGCTGCCAAACGTCTCGGCGCTGACACTGTCGCCTTCACCGGTTCGGGATCCAGCCTGAGCAAAGGTGAGAGTCTGCGTGACACCGTCGAGACCCTCGCGGCGATGCGTCTGGATGCCATCGTGGTGCGTCATCGCTCGGCAGGCGCCCCGTGGCAGATCGCCCAATGGTGCGAGGCGGCCATCGTCAACGCCGGAGATGGGCGGCATGCACATCCCACTCAGGCGCTGCTCGACGCGTACACGATCGGGCGGCGAACCGGTCGCGGTGCCGACCTCTCGGGTCTTCGGGTTGCCATCGTTGGCGACATCGTCAATTCGCGGGTCGCGCGCAGCACTACAGCAATCGCCTCAATGCTCGGGGCGGAGGTGACCCACGTCGGTCCGTCCACTCTGCTCGATCCACGGCTGGATGTGCAGCGGTGCACCGACCTCGATCAGATCATCGGTGACGTGGATGTGCTCTACATGCTGCGGATGCAGAACGAGCGCATGGACGCGGCTCCGGTGCCTCCCGGCGGCGAGTACACGCGACGGTTCGGTTTGACGCCGGAGCGGGCCGCCAACATTCGCACCGATGCGCTGCTCATGCATCCGGGGCCGATCAACCACGGCACAGAAATGACCGTCGACCCATCGACCATGCCGCAGAGCGCGATCACGGATCAGGTGAGTTACGGGGTAGCAGTGCGGATGGCCGTGCTCTTTGACCTGTTGGGCACCGGCGAGATGGAGGAGGAGTCATGACCGATGCGGGATGTGGGGCTGTGGTGGACGACATCGTGATCACCGGCGGGACGCTGGTCGATCAATCCGGTTCCCGACGCGGGGATGTTCGGATCCGTGATGGGCGCATCGTTGAGGTCGCCGAGTCGTTGACCGTCGGTGACGAACGGGTGATCGATGCAGCAGGGCTACTCGTCACACCAGGATTTGTTGATCTGCACACCCATCTGCGTGAACCCGGTATGCCCGAGGCCGAGACCATCGAGAGTGGATCACGGGCGGCGGCTCTTGGTGGGTACACGGCGGTGGTGGCGATGCCGAACACCGACCCCACTCAAGACAGCGTGGAGGTTGTGGAATGGGTTGCGGCGCGAGGACGTGCTGCTGGTTGGTGTGATGTGTACCCCTCTGGGTCGATCACGATCGGACGCGCCGGACGAGAACTCACCCCGATAGCCGATCTTGCCGCGGTGGGGGTGCGGCTGTTCACCGACGATGGCTCTGGGGTCCAAGACGATGCAGTGATGCGCCGAGCGTTGGAGTACGCCGGAGACCTCGATGTCCGACTGGCGCAGCATTGCGAGGTCGCCACCTTGACCCGTGGCGCTGTGATGCACGAGGGCCACTGCTGTTCCACGCTGGGTTTGCCGGGTTGGCCGGCGCTCGCCGAGGAGTTGATGGTGCATCGCGATATCGAGCTGGTGCGGCTCACGGGGTCGAGCGTCCATCTCTTGCACCTCTCCACCGCACGCAGCGTCGAGCTTGTACGCGAAGCCAAGGCCGATGGTCTCGCGGTGACCGCCGAGGCCACACCACATCACATCAGCCTCACCGATGAGCGTCTCCGTGGCTTTGATGCCGTCTTCAAAGTGAATCCGCCGCTGCGCACGATGGCCGACATCGAGGCTGTCCGCGACGGCCTCATCGACGGCACCATCGATGCCATCGCGACCGATCACGCGCCGCACCCTCGGCATCACAAGGAACGACCACTCGAAGAGGCGCCCCCGGGCATGCTCGGGCTGGAGACGGCGCTGGGTGTTGCCCGCGCGAGTCTGGAATGCAGCTGGGAGCATCTGGTCGGTGCGTTGTCCTGGCGGCCAGCAGCGATTGCCGGTGTCGCTGATCGCCACGGTCGTCCCTTTATCGCCGGGGAACCAGCCAATATCTGCGTGATCGACCCGGATCTGCAGTGGCGTGTCGATCCGGCAGCGCTTGCCTCACGCAGCACCAACACCCCCTTTATCGACATTGATCTGACCGGACGGGTGCGGCACACCGTGCATGACGGCCGCGTTGTGGTCGCTGATGGATCGGCGGTCACTCGGTGAGGGGACGGAGTGCCAGCCACACGATCGACAGGAGGATGACGTCATGAGTGGAACGATCAGGCCGGGGCATCTTGTGCTCACCGACGGCAGCATCTTTGAGGGTGAAATCATCGGGGCAGATGTGCCGATTTCAAGTGGCGAGGTGGTGTTCAACACGGCGCTGTCGGGGTACCAGGAAATTCTCACCGACCCGAGTTATGCCGGCCAGATCGTTACCTTCACCTATCCGCATATCGGTAACTACGGCGTCAACGATGCCGATGCTGAGTCGCGGTCAATGTTCGCCTCTGGGGTGATTGTGCGCGATCTCGCTCGACGCGCTAGCAACTATCGCAGCCAGGGACATCTCGCCGAACTCCTCGCTCGTGAGGGGCGGGCGGGTATTGCCGGGGTCGACACTCGCCGCCTTACGCGGATTTTGCGTGAGCAGGGTTCACTGAATGGCGCCTTTGGCACGGCCGAGGTCGATGAACTGGCGGCGGTAGCAGCTGGCGAACCTGGCACCGGTGGCGTCGACCTCGTCGCCCGGGTGACCTGCGATTCGCCCTACACCTTCGGTGAGGGTCCGCGTCGCGTGGTGGCGTATGACTTTGGCATCAAGACCACAATCCTGCGGTCGCTGGCACGTCACGCGATGGTGGAGGTGGTGCCGGCACACACCTCCGCGGCCGAGATTCTTGCCCGTCAGCCCGATGGCGTGTTTTTATCGAATGGCCCCGGAGATCCCGCCGTGCTCGATCCGATTGTGGAGCAGGTGGCTGGCTTGGTCGGTCAGGTACCGCTGTTCGGTATCTGCCTCGGCCATCAGCTGCTCGCCCGTGCCATCGGCGCCGACACCGTCAAGTTGCCCTTTGGACATCACGGTGGCAACCATCCGGTGAAAGACCTGACAACGGGGCGGATTGAGATCACCAGCCAGAATCACAACTTCGCGGTGGACGCCGATTCATTCGCCGGGCTCGCCCGCACGGTGCAGATGACCCATATCAACTTGAACGACGGGGTCTGCGAAGGTCTCGAGGTGGTGGGGGAGCGGTGTTTCTCTGTGCAGCATCACCCCGAAGCAGGTCCCGGTCCGCATGACAGCGCGTACCTATTCGATCGTTTTGCCGATCTCATCGATTCCGCAGGAGGCCAGTGATGCCACGTCGTGACGACATCTCGTCGATCCTCATCATCGGGTCGGGGCCGATCGTCATCGGTCAGGCGTGCGAGTTCGATTATTCCGGCACCCAGGCCTGTCGCGTGCTCCGCGAGGAGGGCTACCGGGTGATTCTCGCTAATTCGAATCCGGCGACGATCATGACCGACCCGGATTTTGCCGATGCGACCTACATCGAACCGTTGACCTGGGAGGTGCTCGCATCGATCATCGAGCGTGAACAACCCGATGCGGTGTTGCCCACACTCGGCGGCCAGACCGGTCTGAACTTGGCGATGGAACTCTTCGAGCGGGGTCTGATCGGCGCGCCTGGTACCCCCGAGATGATCGGGGCGAACGCTGAAGCGATTGCCACCGCCGAGGACCGTCACCAATTCAAAGAGGCCATGTTGGGCATCGGGCTTGATGTACCCAGGTCGGGTATTGCGCACAACATGGACGATGCGCGCCGTGTGGTCGACGAGATCGGTTTGCCGGTCATTATTCGTCCGGCGTACATCCTCGGTGGTCGTGGCACGGGTATCGCTGCCACAGTTGAGGAATTCGAACGCGTGGCCGCCAACGGCATCTCCGCCAGCCCCATTTCGGAGATCTTGATCGAAGAGTCGATCGCGGGATGGAAAGAGTACGAACTCGAGGTGATGCGCGACCGTGCGGACAATGTTGTGATCATCTGCTCCATCGAGAATGTCGACCCGATGGGGGTGCACACCGGTGACTCGATCACCGTGGCGCCGCAGCAGACGCTCACCGATGTCGAGTACCAAGAGATGCGCGATGCCGCCATTGCGTGTATTCGGCGTGTCGGAGTCGAAACGGGCGGATCGAACGTCCAGTTCGCTGTTGACCCGTCGAGTGGACGTCAGGTGGTCATTGAGATGAATCCCCGGGTGTCGCGTTCCTCGGCGCTGGCGTCAAAGGCCACGGGATTTCCCATTGCGAAGATTGCGGCTCGGCTCGCCGTTGGATACACCCTCGACGAGATTCCTAACGACATTACCCAGGCCACGCCGGCCAGTTTTGAGCCGGTGATCGACTACGTGGTCACCAAGATTCCGCGATGGGCATTCGAAAAGCTCCCCGGCACATCAGGCGTGCTCGGCACCCAGATGCAATCGGTCGGTGAGGTCATGGCGATTGGGCGCACCTTTCCCGAGAGCCTGCAGAAGGCGATGCGTTCACTTGAGCAGGGGCGTCTTGGATTGCTCGGTGATCATGGCAGTGACCTGTATGAGCAGATCCCCCTCGACGAACTTGAACGTCGTGCAGCCATCGCCACGCCCGATCGCATCGGCCAGGTCGGTGAACTTCTCCGACGGGGTGTTGATGTGGACCGCGTGCATGAGATCACCCGGATCGATCTGTGGTTCTGCGATCAGATGGCCATCGTCGCCGATGAGTACCACCACCTCATCGCGCACGGCATGGACCAGATGACCAGCCGCGATTGGCGCCGGGCAAAGCGCCTGGGGTTTGGTGACGCGCAGTTGGCGCACATGTGGGGCACCACCGAATCGTCGGTGCGTGCGGCACGGCTGCTCGCCGGCGTGCGGCCGACCTACAAGACGGTGGACACGTGTGCGGCGGAGTTTGCTGCGAACACCCCCTACCACTACTCGACGTGGGAGGACGAGGACGAGATCGCTCCAAGTGACCGAGAGAAGGTCCTCATTCTGGGATCGGGTCCGAACCGGATCGGTCAGGGTATTGAGTTCGATTACTGCTGCGTTCACGCCTCGTTCGCGCTCGCGGATGCCGGTTACGAGACCATCATGTTGAACTGCAATCCCGAGACGGTGTCCACGGATTACGACACCAGTGACCGGTTATATTTCGAACCGCTCACGATCGAAGACGTGATGAATGTGATCGATGCGGAGTCGCCGATGCGGGTGGTGGTATCGCTCGGAGGGCAGACCCCGTTGAAACTCGCTGGCGACCTGCCGCCAGAGCTGGTCGCAGGGACCTCGGCCGCATCGATCGATGCCGCCGAGGACCGCGAACTGTGGAACCGCATGTGTGACGAATTGCAGATCCCACAGCCCCCGGGTGGAACAGCCCACGACCTTGACTCTGCGCGGGCTATCTGTGCCGACGTTGGCTATCCGGTGCTGGTGAGGCCGAGCTACGTGCTCGGTGGCCGGGCGATGCAGATCGTGCATGATGACGATCATCTCGCGCGGGCAATGGCCGAACTGGCTGGCGACGGCGCGCTCGGTCGTGAGGGTGGTCTCTCCGCCGAACGGCCGGTGCTGATCGACCGATTCCTCGCCTCGGCGATTGAGGTCGATGTTGACGCCATCAGGGATCACACCGGAGAGGTGCTCATCGGTGGCGTGATGGAACACGTCGAAGAAGCCGGCGTGCACAGCGGCGATTCGGCCTGTGCGATACCTCCGCAGACCCTGCCCGACTGGGTGGTGGAGGTGATCCGGTCCTACACCGCTGCGATCGCCGAACGACTCGATGTGCGCGGATTGATCAATGTGCAATTCGCTGTGGTGGGCACCACGGTGTACGTCATCGAGGCCAATCCTCGCGCATCGCGAACGGTGCCGTTTGTCGCGAAGGCCACCGGGGTGCCGTTGGTCAAAGTTGCGGCACGGGTCATGCTCGGGGCGACCTTGGCCGAGCTACGCGCCGAGGGCCTGCTCGGCGACCCCGTTGGAGGGCATGTGGCGGTGAAAGAAGCGGTGCTGCCCTTTAACCGCTTCCCCGAGGTCGACCCGGCACTTGGGCCCGAGATGCGTTCCACGGGCGAGGTCATGGGAATCGACCGCACGTTTGGTCGAGCCTTCTTCAAGGCCGAACTCGCCGCTGGCATGCTGTTGCCATCGACGGGCACCGTGTTCTTGTCGCTCAACGATCATGACAAGCCCGCAGGGATCGTGGTCGCCCGGCGCATGGTGGAGCGTGGCCTTCGCATCGTCGCGACCGAGGGAACCGCCGACCACCTGCGGCGCTATGGCGTGCCGGTGGACCAGGTGCTGTCAAAGGTCACCGATGACGACACAGGGCCAAACGCGGTCGACCTGATCGCCTCCGGAGGTATCGACTTTGTCGTCAATACGCCGCGTGGCTCATCGGGGCGCAGCGACGGCGAGCAAATCCGGACTGCTGCGACAGCACACGGCGTTGGCTGCGTGACCACGGTCGCAGCCGCACTTGCCGCAGTGCAGGGGCTCGCCGAGACCGCCGGTCAACCCCTTGATGTGATGACGCTGCAGGAGTACCACGGGCGTGCCACGGTCTGACTCGCCGGTCGTTGAGTGCGATGTGCACGTCGGTGACGTGCATCTGCGATCGCCGATGATGACGGCATCGGGTACGGCGGGATACGGCGCGGAGCTGCTCGGCCACTTCGATGTGGCGCGGCTCGGTGCCGTGGTCACAAAATCACTGGCCCCTTATGAATGGGAGGGCAACCCGGCGCCGCGCCTTCACCCGGTCGGTGCTGGAATGATTAACGCTGTTGGTCTGCAGGGGCCGGGGGTCGAGTACTGGTTGCACAACCTCCTGCCGCCGCTCGTGGAGGCCGGCGCGGCTGTGGTCTGTTCGATCTGGGGGCGCAGCGTGGACGACTACGCCCGGGCAGCCGACATGCTCGCGCAAGCGCCAAGCGAGGTGATCGCTGTAGAGGTGAACCTGTCGTGCCCCAATCTTGAGGGACGTGGATCGATATTTGCCCACGACGCCGCATTGTCGGCCGAGGTCATGGATGCGTGTTCGGTGGCAGGCCGGCCGCTGTGGGCAAAACTCAGCCCGAACACGGATCGCATTGTTGATGTGGCCGGTGCCGTCGTTGACGCTGGCGCTGATGCACTCACCCTGGTCAACACCCTTCTTGGTCTCGCCATCGATCCGCAGACGCGGCGGCCGGCCCTCGGCAATGGCGGAGGTGGGCTGTCGGGCCCACCGGTGCATGCCGTCGCCGTGCGAGCCATCGCCGACGTTCATCGGGCAATGCCCACGGTGCCGATCATCGGCGTTGGCGGTATCAGCACCGGTTGGGATGCCATCGAGATGATGCTGGTGGGTGCCAGCGCCGTGCAGGTCGGCACAGCGTCGTTTGTCGACCCGCGTGCCCCGCTGCGTATCGCTGCGGAGATGGTGCGATGGGCGCGCGACAATGGTGTGGAGCGCCTCGGGGACCTCACAGGTTCCGCCATCGGATGAGTTGCACTGGCTAGCGTCTGGGCATGACATCTCCTCCGTCCCTCACCCCCGAGCAGCGGGAGGCGGCACTCGCCAAGGCTGCTGCCGCTCGGGCTGCGCGTGCCGAGATCAAGGCTCGGCTGAAGATGGGTTCGCTGACCCTCGCCGAGGTACTGGCCTCTGATGACGTCAACATCCACAAGATGAAAGTCCTTGCCATGCTCGAATCTCTGCCGAAGGTCGGCAAGGTAAAGGCACGGCGCATCATGGATGAGATCGGTATTGCGGAGAACCGGCGCATCCAGGGTCTCGGAGCGCAGCAGCGCACGGCGCTGCTCGACCGTCTCGGTGGTTGAGGGGGCATCAACGTCGGTTGGTGACGGTCTGGTGATCGTCGTCTCCGGCCCGGGCGGTGTGGGCAAAGGAACGATCGTCGAACTGCTTGTGGCCCGCGACCCTCGACTGCATCTCAGTCGCTCGTGGACAACCCGCGACCGGCGACCTGGCGAGTCCGACCAGGCGTACGTCTTTGCGTCGCCAGAGCAGTTTGAGGAGCGCATCGCGGCGGGTGGTTTTTTGGAGTGGACCGAATTCATCGGCAACTACTACGGCACGCCACACCCGGACCCCGACGATCTGCATCAACGAGATCTGGTGCTAGAGATCGAACTCGACGGTGCCCAGCAGGTCAAGGCGGCATACCCCGAAGCAGTGCTGTTGTTTCTGCTGCCGCCCTCTCGCGAGGAGCAGGAGCGGCGGCTTCGCGGACGGGGCGATCCGAACGACAAAGTCTTCGCGCGATTACGCAAGGCCGAGTCCGAAGAGCCCATCGGCCGGCAAATCGCCGACCACGTGGTCGTGAACGATCGATTGAGCGACACCGTTGATGAGATGTTGTCGATCATCGCGTCGGAGAGGGATCAGCGCCGTTCAGGATTAGGATCGGCGTCGTGAGCGCCACCCACGACTCCATGACGAATCCTCCGGTCGAGAACCTTCTCGCCCGTGTCGACTCAAAGTTCGAATTGGTCACCCTTGCCGCCCGTCGGGCCCGTGACATCAACTCCTACTTCAATCAGCTCGGTGGCGGTCTTGGTCATATGGTGCCGCCGCAGGTGTCAACCACTGCACGCAAGCCGCTCAGCGTCGCCTTCGAGGAAATCAACGCCGACAAGATCGTCCGTGGCGAAGCTCAGGTCGATGTCTCGAGCGATGAGTTCGATTTGCCCACCGGCGACATCGGTGCCGAGGACGGCGACGATGACGGCGGCGACGTCCCTGCCTGAGTCCGCCACACCGCTCGCCGGAGCGCGGATCGTCCTCGGGGTATCCGGCGGGATCGCCGCGTACAAGTCCGTCGAGGTCTGCCGCCGTCTGGTCGATGCGGGGGCGCATGTCACCCCGGTGATGACCGAAGGGGCAACGCATTTCCTCGGCCCCACCACGTTGACCGCCCTCGCCTCCGAACCGGTTCGCACGAGTTTGTGGGAGGGCGCCGACGCCATTCCTCATACCCGTCTCGGCCAGACCGCTGACCTCGTTGTGGTGGCCCCGTGCACCGCGCGGGTGGTGTCGGCATATGCACACGGGCTGTCCACCGATTTGTTGACAAACATCTTGATTGCCACGCGCGCACCGGTGGTGGTCGCCCCCGCCATGCACACCGAAATGTGGGAACACCCGGCGGTGGCGGCCAACATTGAACTGCTCGCGGCTCGCGGGGTTCATATCGTTCCTCCCGAGGTCGGTCGACTCGCCGGTGGCGATGTGGGGGCTGGCCGACTTGCTGACCCAGCGACGATTGTGGCGGCAGCAACTGCGGCGCTCGGTCCACGTGATTTTTCGGGTCTCCGCGTTGTCGTGACCGCAGGTGGCACGCGTGAACCCATTGATGCGGTGCGGGTGATCGCCAACCGGTCATCGGGCCGCCAAGGGCACGCATTGGCCGCCGAGGCTCAGCGTCGAGGTGCGGCGGTGACGTTGATTACCGCCGCTGAACGTGTGGCACCGGCAGGGGTTGACGTGGTGCGTGTCGAGACCGCCGAGGAGATGCGCGCGGCGGTGCATGCGGTTGCGGACGCCGACGTCATTGTGATGTCGGCAGCAGTCGCGGACTTCCGCCCGGTTGCGCCTCAAGAAGCGAAGATCAAGAAAGCCGACGGCATTCCGACGATCGAACTCGAACCGACCATCGACATACTTGCCGAACTTGGTGCGTCGCGACGGCCCGCCACAACCCTGGTCGGATTTGCCGCCGAAACCAGCGATGTCGAGGCCTATGCACGGGCGAAGCTGGTAGCCAAGGGCGCCGATCTCATCGTCGCAAACGATGTGTCTGCAGACGATGTGGGCTTTGGCCACACCACCAATGCGGTCACGCTCGTTGCTGCGGACGGAGTGGTGCGCGACATTGCGCTGACATCGAAAGACGCGGTGTCTGTTGCCGTCTTCGACGAGGTGGCTAGGATTCGCTCAACGGTGCGGTAGGCAGATGCCTCACGCGTCGACCCACACGTGAGTCTTCCGCGCCCCTGCGTGCGGCACCGGCGGACCCAGACGAGTTTGAGGAGTCGACGTGGCACGTTGGACATTCACATCTGAGAGCGTGACCGAGGGTCACCCCGACAAGGTTGCTGACCAGGTCAGCGACGCGATTCTGGACGCCATTCTCGAGAGCGACCCGCATGGACGGGTGGCCTGCGAGACGATGGTGACCACCGGTTTGTGTGTGGTTGCCGGTGAAATCACCACTCAGGGTTACGTCGAGATCCCCAAAATTGTTCGTGACACCATCACGTCCATCGGGTACAACGATGCACACGCAGGATTTGATGGCAACACCTGCGGTGTGATCGTGTCGATCGACGAACAAAGTGGCGATATCGCCCAGGGCGTCGATGACTCCGAAGAAGTTCGCTCGGCCGGCGCGACCGATGATGAACTCGACCGCCAGGGCGCCGGCGACCAGGGAATGATGTTCGGGTACGCCTGCGACGAGACCCCTGATCTCATGCCGTTGCCGATCTGGACCGCCCATCGTCTTGCTGAACGCCTCGCCGATGTGCGCCATTCAGGTCAGGTGCCGTATTTGCGGCCCGATGGCAAGACGCAGGTCACCTACGTGTACGAGGACAACCGACCGGTCGCGTTGGCCAATGTGGTGGTGTCAACTCAGCACGCAGAAGGAATTGACCGCGACACCGTGATCCGTCCCGATCTCATCGAGCAGGTCATCCGGCCGACGTTGCCCGAGCAGTTCGCCGATGACGACTACGACATCTTTGTGAACCCCACTGGCCGCTTTGTGATCGGTGGGCCACAGGGTGACTGCGGCCTCACCGGCCGCAAGATCATCGTCGACACCTATGGCGGCATGGGTCGTCATGGCGGTGGCGCCTTTAGTGGCAAGGACCCGTCGAAGGTTGACCGTTCCGCGGCCTACGCCGCGCGCTGGGTCGCCAAACATGTCGTCGCCTCTGGCGCTGCCAGCCGATGCGAGATCCAGGTGGCCTACGCAATCGGCGTGGCGCATCCGATGAGCATCCTTGTGAACACCTTTGGCACCGAGACTGTGGCTCCCGACAGCATCGAGTCTGCTGTGCGCGAGGTGTTCGACCTGCGCCCCGGGGCCATCGTGCGCGATCTGGACCTGTTGAAGCCCGGCTACCGCGCAACGGCGGCCTACGGGCATTTTGGCCGGCCAGGTTTCAGTTGGGAGACGTTGTCGCGTCTCGACGAGTTCACGTCCGCCGTCGGCCTCTGAGTGGACCAGCCGGCTCGCGCGGTCAGGGTCCTTCCCGACACCTCCGGTCCGGATAAGGAATTCGACTATCTCCTCCCCGCTACCACCGGGGCTCAGATCGGCAGCCCCGTGCGGATTGACCTTGGTGGTCGTCGTGTCGGCGGGTGGGTCGTGGCGACCGATGTCGATGTTGATCACACCGCCAGCCTGAAGCCCGTTGCCCTGGTTGCGGGTATCGGGCCGGACGCCGAAGTGATTGAGTTGTGTGCCTGGGCGGCACACCGCTGGTCTGGACGGCGATCCCAATTTCTTGTGACTGCGTCACCGTCGCGTCGCGTTGCTGCAGCGACATCGCCGATGCACTCAGGCATGCAGCCGTCACCAGAATCTCCAGCGACGGCCCGTCTTCTCGCCGGTGGTGGGGGAGTGCTGCAGCTCCCTCCCTGCAGCGATCCGTTGCCGGCGGTGTGGGCAGCGTTGGGGTGCGGTCCCGTGTTGGTTGTCGTGCCCGGTGTCGATGATGCCGCCCTGTTGGCGGCGCGCGTTCGGCGTGCGGGTCCAACGGTTGCGCTCTGGCCCGACGAGTTCGCTGCGGCAGCCGGTGGAGTCGACGTGGTGATCGGCACCCGTTCGGCGGCCTTTGCACGTGTGGACTCCTTGGGCGCCATCGTGCTCATCGACGAACACGATGAGCGGTTGCAGTCCGAAGCTGCCCCCACCTGGCATGCGCGAGACGTACTCGCACACCGGGCACATCGCCGCGGGATTCCCTTCATCGCCACGTCGCCGGTGCCAACACCAGAGGCACTCATCGGCCGCGCGGTAGAAATTCCATCAGAGCAACGCCGACGTCGTGGATGGTCCGACATTGTCGTCGTCGAGCGAGGCGGCGCCGAGCCCTGGGCTCGTTCGCTGCTGTCGTCAGAACTCATCGCCGAACTTCGTGACGTGACGCGCCGCGTGATCGCGATCGTGAACGTCACCGGCCGATCGGCCCTCATGGCATGCGCCGTGTGCAGCGAATTGGCCCGCTGCGAGCGCTGTGGTCACGCGGTGCGCTCGGTCGCACGATCCACGTTGGTGTGTCGGGCCTGTGCGATGGAGCGCCCGTTGGTCTGCACCGCCTGCGGGAGTGGCCGCTTTCGCAATCTTCGACCGGGGGTCGACCGGATAGCTGAAGAGTTCGCTGCTGCAGCAGGGCGCGAGGTTGTCGTGGCAACCGCCGCAAGTGACCTTGAGCGTCTCCCGGCAATGGGGGCCGACGTGGTCGTGGGTACCGAGGCTGCTCTGCACCGGGTGCGTGCAGCAGACACGGTGGCCATTATCGATGCCGATGCCGAACTGTTGGCTCCGCGGTTCCGTGCCGGCGCGCAGTTCCTCGGGTTGGTGGCCACCGCGGCGCGTCGTGCGGGTCCGGCTGATGCGGGTGGTCGTGTGATGATCCAGACCTCGCTGGTTGAGCACCCGGTCATCCGCGCGCTCGCCAACTACGACCCCACCATGGCATCAGACGCAGATATCGCATTGCGGCGCACACTTGGTCTGCCGCCATTTGGTGCCCTCGCAGTAGTGAGTGGGGCGGGGGCGTCTGGATTTGCCGACGGGGTCGACCGGGCACATGCGCAGGTCGTCAGCGATGCTGATCATTACCTGGTGCGGGCCGCCGACGCCGATGAGTTGGCTGCAGGCTTAGCCACTGCGGAGCGCCCAGCGGGTCAGCGACTGCGGGTCGCGGTGGATCCGGCACGGGGTTCATGACGCGCATCGATCGTCAGCACACGAAATCCGCTCCGTGAGGTGATGCGGTCGCTTCGGAATCCCTGCTCGATCAGCCAGCGTTGCAGCGAGTCGGCACCTAGATGGCGATTCACCACCATCACCGCACGGCCAGTCGGGGTGAGTCGGTCGAGCCAGGTGGTGAGAAGGGCCCGCATGTCCGCTTTGCCGATACGCACCGGTGGGTTCGACCACACGAGGTCAAACCTCACCTCGTCGGGCACGTCCTCAGGTGCTGAAACTCGCACACCGGTGGCTCCGGCAGTTGCAGCGTTTCGGGCGGTGAGTTCGCGGGCGCGCTCATTGACGTCGAGCGCCCACACTGTTGCCGATGGTGCGAGTAGGCCAAGGGTGATCGCAATCGGGCCGGCTCCGCACCCCAGGTCACAGAAGGTTCCTGTTGGCGGAGGGTCGGGAGCGGTATGCAGCAGCAACGATGTCCCCCGATCGAGGTGGCCATGGCTGAACACCCCGCTATCTGATCGATAGGTGAACGACACCGAGCGGACGTTGACATCGACGTCCGCTGGTCGGCTCTGTGATGAGGGCCGCTCGGCAAAGTACTGGGCAGCCATGTCGGTAGCCTGCCACGCATGGGCCAGGAAATTCGCACATTCGGTGACCCGGTGCTGAAGTCCGCTGCGGCGCCGGTGGCCGATATCGATAGCCGGGTTATTCGTCTGGTCGATGAAATGTTCGACACGCTCAACCGTTCCGATGGCGGTATCGCGCTCGCTGCCCCGCAAATTGGGGTACGCCGTCAAGTATTTGTCTGGGACCTCGATGGCGAACGCCACGTGGTGTGCAACCCCGAAATCGTCGAATCCGACGGTGAATGGGTGTACGACGAAGGCTGCTTGTCGATTCCGGGTCTCTTTGTCGAGATCGTGCGTCCGAAGACGGTTCTGATGCGCGGTGTGTCCCTCGACGGCAACGAGGTTGAGTTCGAGGCCGACGAATTAGAGGCGCGGATGTATCAGCATGAACTCGACCATCTCCACGGCGTGCTGATGTTCGACCGGATGACGCCCGACCAGCGCCGTGAAGCTCTCGCGGAGTACCGCGATCTGCAGGCTGAGGAGGCGCCCCGTCGACGTCCTCGTCGGCTTCGTCTGCGCTGAACGATGAAACTCGCATTCTTCGGCAGCCCACCGCCGTCAGCTGTGGTGCTGGAGGCACTGCTGGCCGCGGGACACGAGGTGGCGTGTGTGGTGACTGCTCCGGATCGACGCCGCGGCCGCGGTGGTGCAACCTCGCCAACAGCGGTGGGGGAGGTCGCGATGCGGCACGGACTCGCCATCACCCACGAGGTCGACGACGTCATGACCTGCGATGTCGATCTGGGTGTTGTCGTGGCATTCGGTCAGATCATCCCGGCACGGGTTCTCGACGCGGTGCCAATGGTCAATATCCACTATTCACTGTTGCCGCGCTGGCGTGGCGCAGCGCCCGTCGAACGCGCGATCCTCGCCGGTGATGACCTGACCGGGGTCTGTGTGATGGAGGTGGTGCCCGAGTTGGATGCCGGCTCGGTGTATGGCCGCGCGGAAGTGCCCATCGGGTCGAAGTCAGCGTCGGCATTGACGGCCGAACTCACCGATGTCGGCGTGAGTCTTCTCGTCGAGGGTTTGGCAACAGGGTGGGGAGTTCCTGAGCCACAGGTTGGTGAGGTGACCTATGCCCACAAGATCACCCCTGACGACCGTCATATCGATTGGTCGACATCAGCCGAGACGATCGACAGGGTGGTCCGCATTGGATCGGCGTGGACAACATGGCGCGGAGAACGGGTGGTGATCGTTGACGGTGATGTGACATCGACGGAGTTCGTGCCGACGATCGTGCGCCCTGCCGGGCGCGGGGACATGCCAGCAGATGATTTCTGGCGGGGGGCTCGGCCAGACCCGGGCGAGTGGTTCGTGTGACGGCACCGCGACGGCTCGTTGTTGAGTTGCTACGGCGAATCGATGAGGGCGGTGCCTATGCCAATCTCGTGGTGCCAGCGGCGCTGACAGAATCTGCTCTTGATCGCCGCGACCGGGCCATGGTCACCGACCTGGTGTACGGGGTGACCCGTCGTCGCCGCACCCTCGACGCGCTGTGTGACCCTCACATCTCGGTACCGCCTGATGGTGATGTGCGGCGGGTGTTGAGGGTGGGAGCGTTCCAGTTGCTCGATGGTCGGATTCCGCGTCATGCGGCGGTGTCGAGCACTGTAGACCTCGCGCCCCGGCGGGCTCGCGGTTTCGTTAATGCCGTACTGCGCCGGGTAGCGGACGCGATTGATGATGATGCGCTGAGCGCGATGCGTCCCGCCGTGGTGCTCAGCTACCCGGACTGGATTCATGATCGTCTTGTCGACGAGCTCGGCGCTGATGACGCGCACGCGGCGATGGAGGCGATGAACCGTCCCGCACCGGTCACTGTGCGCGACGACGGATATGTGCAAGATCACGCGTCGACCCTGGTGGCCGATGCCGTCCCTGTCGGCCCAGATGGCACCGTCGTCGACATGTGCGCCGCGCCGGGAGGGAAGGCCACCGCCATGGCATCACGCGGTGCCCACGTCATCGCATTCGATGTGCACCGCCACCGTGCGGGCCTCATCGCAAAGAATGCGCGCCGCACTGGCACATCGGCCACGGTGCACGCGGTGGTCGCCGATGGTGCTGCGCCCCCGCTGCGGCCCGGCTGTGTACCCGCGGTGCTGCTTGACGCGCCGTGCTCTGGCCTTGGGGCGCTGCGTCGCCGGCCCGATGCACGATGGCGGATCACCCCCGGCGATCTTGATGGCCTGGTGTCGGTGCAGGCGCGACTGCGGCACGCCGCCGCCGAATTGCTGGCACCGGATGGTTGCCTCGTGTACTCGGTGTGCACGGTGACGGCCGCAGAGTCCATTGACCATCGCACGCCACCGGGTTGCGAACTCGACCCCGAACCGTTGCCGGCTCCATGGGAACCATGGGGGAGTGGGTGGCGGCTGTTGCCCCAGCACATCGACTCCGACGGCATGGTGGTGGTGCGGTACCGTCGAATGCGATGAGCGCAGGCGTCAGTCCCCATCGAGCCAAAGTGATCACGGTCAGCGATGGCGTGCATCACGGCTCCAGGGTCGACACCGGTGGTGTAGCCGTCGCGGAGTATCTCGTCTCGCACGGCTTTGAGGTGGAAGCGACAATGGTGATTCCCGATGGAGCTGATGCGGTGGCAGCGGCGTTGACGCAGATGTGCTCGAGTTTTGCTGGGGTGGTCGTGACCACCGGTGGCACTGGCTTTGGGCCGCGGGATCAGACCCCAGAGGGAACTGCGGCGGTCATCGAACGCGAGGCTCCCGGTCTGGCCGAAGCGATGCGGGCCATCAGTCCATTCGGCCGTTTATCGCGTGGTCGATCCGGCACGGTGGGTGACTGCATTGTTCTAAATCTTCCTGGATCGCCCACAGGTGCGGTGGAGCAACTCAGCGCGGTGATCGATGTGCTCGCTCACGCGGTCGACCTGATTGTCGGACGGCCGTCGGGTCACTGAGCCGTTAGCCTCGGCATCGTGCTGAGGATCGTGTTGCCCAAAGGTTCGCTGGAGAAAGCGACGATGGAACTCTTCGCCGCGGCTGATCTCACCGTGGTGAGGTCATCGTCGGTGGACTACCGGGCGTCCATCGACGATCCGCGAGTTGCTGAAGTTCGGATTCTGCGCCCGCAGGAGATCCCGGTCTATGTCGCCGAAGGTTTGTTCGATATCGGCATCACCGGGCGTGACTGGGTATCGGAAACCGGTTCTGAGGTGGTAAGCCTCGGCGAACTGGCGTATTCAAAAGCAACATCATCACCGGTGCGGGTGGTCGTCGCGGTGGCTGGCGACTCTGATGTGCACAGTGTTGACGACCTACCCGATGGTGTCCGTGTGACCTCGGAATACCCGGAGATGACCCGACGCTTCTTCGCCGAACGTGGTGTGCGCGCCGATGTTCGCCTGTCATATGGTGCGAGCGAAGCAAAGATTCCCGACATCGCCGATTGCGTGGTCGACATCACCGAGACGGGACGTGCGTTGCGGGCGGCGGGTCTTCGAATCATCGACACGATCCTCACCTCGTACACCGAGGTCGTGGCGAATCCGGCGAGCTACGCCGATCCGGAGCGACGGCGCGCGATGGAGCAGTTGATGATCCTGCTCAATGGGTCGCTCGCCGCGCGGGGTCGTGTGCTGGTGAAACTGAATGTTCCAGCCCAACACCGAGATGCTGTTCTGGCCGTGTTGCCATCGGCCAAATCGCCCACTGTGAATCAGTTGGCAAACGGTGATTTCGCGGTGGAAAGCGTGGTCGACAAATCCGAGATCAACCGCATCATCCCGGCCTTGTCTGAGGCAGGCGCAACTGACCTCCTCGAGTTGCCAATCTCGAAGATTGTGCCGTGAATCCGGGTGTGGATTCGACGGTGACCCCGTCTGATGAACGTCGTCGATCGGTGCCGGCCGACCATGTGACCTCGGCGCTCACGACCCCAATCGGCCGTGGCGAGGTCGACACCTTCGATCGGCGGGTAGGCCTCGGCACGATCGTCACCGCAGATGGGCGCCGGTTGGACTTTCACGCGATCGAAATCGCTGATGGCAGCCGTGATATCGAGGTCGGGCGTCGTGTCGCCTTTGTCGAACGCCGCCGACTTGGTATTCCACAGGCTGTTGGTGTCCGCGAACTCTGATCCAACGGCGTCTATCACGCACGTGTTGATGGCCCTCTCTGAGGGGGAGGTGGTGTCCTACGGTGACATCGCGGCTGACGCCGGATGGCCACGCCATGCACGACTGGTCGCGCGCATCCTCGCCGAGGGTGTGCCCGGATGTGCCTGGTGGCGAGTGGTCACGGCAACCGGTCGTCTGGTGCCGGGGGCAGAGATCCGCCAGTCGAAACTACTTGTGGCCGAGGGTGTGACGGTGGTGCACGCTCGGGTGGTCGACGCGCCGCATGGACGGTTCCACCGGCAGCGGCCTTAGGCGTCGCCGGAGGCAGGTGCGGATGCGCGTACCTGCACGAATGCCATGCGGATGTTGCTGAGCGCTGCTGTCAACGTGTCGTACTCGGGCCCGATCCGTTCGCCGAGTGTTTCGATGACTGCGGCGAATGCATCGATGGCTAGTGCAGCCGATGTGAGATCTGGCGGTTCGGCCGACAGATGGATAGCGGCCAGTTCCCACATTCCCATGGCGTGATTGGTGATCATCGTCTCTACTGGGACCTCGGCGAGACGTTCGCGCGCCTCGGCGAGTGCTGCCATGGCCTGTGCCTCGTCGATATCGGCCTCGTCGGTGACGTCGCTCGTGGCGTCGGGTGTCGTGTCGTCCATCGTCATGTCCTGTCGCGTGTGTGCAGTGCGGTCGGCGTTGCACCGTAGCGCCATCGTTGAGTGAGTGGCATCGTGGAATAGGTGTGGTGGGCCCAGCGCAGGTGGTATCTGCAGGTGTGACGGTTACCATGCGGGAGTCCGACCGAGGTCGGATGACAACCAAGTGAAGTGGGCTTGGCCCCACCCGGCCACCAAGGAGTGCGTCCGGGTCATGACGACCGACCGGATTCCTGTGGGATGCGTCGTGGCTTCGCCCGTACGTAATTGAGGAGGCAGCCGCCCTTGCACAGGAGAGAGACGTCATAGCACCCCCGAAGAGTGACCAGCACCGGGTCAACGACCGCATCAGGTCCCGAGAGGTTCGCCTCATCGGTCCCGATGGCGACCAGCTCGGCATTAAACCGGTCCCTGAGGCGCTCCGGATGGCCCGTGGGCTCGACCTCGACCTTGTCGAGGTGGCGCCTAGTGCCGATCCGCCGGTGTGCCGGATCATGGATTACGGAAAGTTCCGGTACGAAGAGGCCCAGAAGGCCAAGGAGTCGCGTCGCAAGTCGACTCAGGCATCGGTGAAAGAGGTCAAGTTCCGGCCGAAGATCGGCCGTGGCGACTTCGACACGAAGGTCCGTCATCTCGTCGGGTTCCTTCATGACGGCCACAAGGTCAAAGTGACCCTGCAGTTCAGAGGGCGCGAGATGGCGCACCCGGAACTCGGCTCGAAGATCCTCGATCAGGTGATCGACGCCGTGGGGCCACTCGGCCGGGTCGACAACCAAGCGCGCATGGAAGGTCGATCGATGTCGATGGTGCTCTCACCGGACAAGAAGGCACATGAGGCCGCATTGAAAGCCGCTGCAGAGGCAGCGGCGGAGAACGCAGCAGACGCCACGCCACCCGTTGACGTGGTCGATGAGACCGAATCCGAATAGGCAGTCGACAAGGAGATGATGAGATGCCCAAGATGAAGACCTCGAAAACCGCGGCGAAGCGGTTCAAGAAGACCGGCAAGGGACGTCTGCGTCGTGAGCAGGCAATGCGCCAGCACCTGTTTGAGAAGAAGCCGTCGACGCGTACGCGTCGCCTCGCTGCCGATGCCGATGTGCATTCAGGCGATGAGAAGAAGATTAAGCGCCTCCTCGCCGAGCGCTGACCAACCACACATCGTTCACCTCACAGATCAGGAGTCAGAGAAATGGCACGTGTGAAGCGTTCCGTGACCGCCCGTCAGCGGCACAAGAAGGTTCTCAAGAAGGCACGCGGGTACTACGGCAACAAGAGCCGTTCGTTCCGTGCAGCCAACGAACAGGTGATGCGCAGCGGTCAGTTTGCGTTTCGCGACCGTCGCGCGCGCAAGGGCGAGTTCCGTCGCCTGTGGATTCAGCGGATCAATGCGGCATGTCGCCAGAACGACATGAGCTATAGCCGCTTCATCGCCGGTCTCAATGCCGCGGGCATCGAGGTGGATCGTAAGATCCTCGCCGACCTTGCGGTGAGTGACCCAGCAGCGTTCACGCAGCTGGTCGAGCGGGCGAAAGCCGCGCTCTGAGCCGTGGCCGAGCCGACCGCCGACGGCGGTGCGCTCGGGCCGCGCAGCACAACGGTACGACGACTGCGGCGCCTTGCGGGGCGCCGCAGCGCTCGTTATGACGACAGGCTGCTGCTGGTCGAAGGAGTGGTGCTCGTGGCCGAAGCCGTGCGTGCTGGTTGGCGCGTTGTCGACTGCGTGGCCGAGGAGCATGCATCTGATGCAGATCGCCTCATGACCGAGTATGGCGTGGTGCCCACACTGGTGACCGCCACCGCGCTCGCGGCGATTGCGACGACCGAGACACCTCAGCCCGTTGTCGCCACCTTCGAGATGCCGACGCGTGTATTGCCCGCCGGTGGAATGCTCGTCGTCGTCGACCGCATGGCCGATCCCGGCAACCTTGGCACTGTCATCCGCTCGGCTGAAGCCGCTGGGGCGACGGCTGTGGTCGTGACACCCGGCACCACCGACTGGTCGGCGCCCAAGGTGGTGCGGGCATCGGCAGGAGCGGTCTTCCATGTTCCAGTCGTCGAGGCCACCCTCGATGACCTCCATATGGCCCGGTGGCGCCTCATCGGCACGTCGTCTCATCGTGGCGAGTCGTATCGCGTCGCCGTCCCCGGCGATCGCGATGCGATCGTGATCGGTAACGAAGCCCACGGACTCGATGAAGATGCCCCCATTGATGTCTGGGTGCAGATCGAGCATCGCGGCCGTTCTGAGAGTCTGAATGCGGCGATGGCCGCAACATTGCTCTGTTTCCATTGGGCCGGTGAACTCCCCGCATGAGCCAATGAGCCACGTCGGGCTGGGTAGTGCGTCGATAGGGTGCTGGCCGTGATCGAGCAGGTCCTTGACGAAGTGTCGACCGTCACCGATACGGCCGTAGCCGACATCGTTGCCTGTGATGACCTCGCTGCCCTCGACGCGGTGGTATCTCGGCACCGGTCGAAGAAGAGCGGCCTCGGAGCGATTAAGTCTCGGTTGGGGTCACTCGACCAAGTCGACGACCGCAAACGCGCGGGCGCTGCGGTCAACGAGGCCTACACGCGTATTGAGCAGGCCGTTGAGGAGCGCCGGGCCATCCTTGCCGACGCGGCGATCAACGCCGTCATCGCCGCCGAGGCAATGGATTTGACCGAGTATCGGCGACCGAGCACCCGAGGGCATCTCCATCTGGTGACCCAGGCCTGGGAGCGACTCGAGGACGTGTTCGTCGGACTGGGGTTCACCGTGGCCGAGGGACCCGAGGTTGAAACCGATTGGCATAACTTTGAGGCACTCAATATGTCTGAGGGGCACCCTGCCCGTGGCGAGTTCGATACGCTCTTCGTCGATCACGTGCCGCCTGGGGGTACGCCGGGTGCAACGCTGCTGCGCACCCACACCTCGCCGGTGCAGATCCGCACGATGCTCACATCGGAGCCACCTATTTACGTCATTGCTCCGGGGAGGGTGTTCCGACGCGATACCCCCGACGCGACCCACATGCCGGTCTTTCACCAGATTGAAGGTCTGGTCATCGACCGGGGCATCTCCATGGCCGATCTCGCCGGCACGATTGAGGCCTTCACGAAAGAGTTCTTCGGCGCAGGCTTCACCTCGCGGTTGCGGCCGTCGTACTTCCCGTTCACCGAGCCATCTGCCGAGTTCGATATCCGTCGCCCCGATGGTTCATGGCTGGAGTTGGGCGGGTGTGGCATGGTGCATCCCGAGGTGCTTCGCGCCGGAGGCATCGACCCTGAGGAGTGGAGCGGCTTCGCATTCGGTTTCGGTATCGACCGCATGGCAGTGATGCGGCATCAGGTTGGCGATATCCGCGACATGTACAGCAACGACATCCGATTCATCGAGCAGTTCTGAGGTGATGTCGTGAAGATCGTGCTGTCATGGTTGAACGAGTTCGGTCCCTTTGCCAACCCGGCCGATGTCGATGCTGTCGCCCGGGTCGCCGATGACCTCACCAGTCTCGGGTTGGCGGTGGAGTCGGTCGATCAGGTCGATGTCCCTGTCGATGGTGTTGTCGCAGCGGTTGTGCGTCGCCTTGAACGGCACCCCGACGCTGCCAAGGTGCAGCGTGTGTGGGTCGATGCCGGTGATGGCGCCGAACGCCATGTGTGGTGCGGAGCCGACAATATGGCAGTCGGTGACATCGTCGCGTTGGCGACGCTCGGCACGCGAATGCCCGATGGTCGCTCCATTGAGCGTCGCGGTATCTTGGGAATCGATTCCGAGGGAATGCTGTGCTCGGCCGTTGAACTCGGTCTTGGGGATGATCATTCCGGCATCATGATCGGTCCGGTGGATGCGACCTTGGGTGCCTCCTGGTGGAATGTGCTCGGTCGGCAACGCGACGTGGTGTTCGACCTTGATCTCACCCGGAACCGTCCCGACTGCTGGAGCCATCTTGGTGTGGCCCGCGACCTTGCCGCTCACCGGTCCCAACCCATGGTGATGCCCATGGGAGCCCCGGTGCGCGAGGGCGACCCGGTGCATGTCCCCGTCGATATCGAAGCCGGTGACCGGTGCGGGCGTTTCACAGCGACCGTCATCGACAATGTTGTTGTTGGGCCGTCGGCGCCATGGATGCAGGCCCGCCTTGCGGCCGCGGGGATGCGGTCGATCAACAATGTGGTCGACGTCAGCAACTACGTCATGTTGGAGATGGGGCAACCGAACCACGCATACGACCTCGACACGCTCGCCGGTGGCGGCTTTCGAGTGCGGCCTGCCCGCGATGGCGAGACGTTGGTCACCCTCGATGAAGTCGAACGATCCTGCACCCAAGATGATCTGCTGATCTGCGATGCCGCCGATGTGCCAGTGGGGCTCGCTGGCGTGATGGGCGGACTTGATTCGGAGATCTCGGCGTCGACGACCCGGGTGGTGGTGGAAGCGGCGTGGTTCACACCGGGTGGGGTGATGGCGACGGCGGCTCGGCACGGCCTGCGCTCAGAAGCCTCGGCGCGTTTCGAACGAGGCGTTGACCCCACCGCCGGACGCACGTCGAGCAAACGTTTCGCGGAGTTGCTCGCTGAGACCTGCCCGGACCTAGTTGTGCATGCCGGCGAGGCTGATGTCACCGGCACATCAATGCCCGACATCGGCCAGTCGGTTGAGGTGCGAGGAGCGGTGATCGATCGAGTACTCGGTCGCCATGTGCCGCGCGACCAGGTGCTGCAGATCCTTGCGCCGATCGGTTTCGAACCGACCGCACAGGCCGACACTGATGTTGTTGTGCAGGTGCCGCCATGGCGCCCTGATTGCACATCAGAAATCGACATTGTCGAAGAGGTGGCGCGCCACATTGGCTACGACAATCTCGGTCGGCGGGTGCCCCGGCCCAGTACCGGTGGTGGTCTCAGCACGGTGCAGCAGCGTCGACGCGAGTTGCGACGACTGCTCATTGGTGCGGGCGTGTCAGAGGCAATGCCGAATCCGTTTGTCGACCCGGGTGCGATGGCGAGAGTGGGCCTTGACGGTCCGGTGGTCAGCATCGTGAATCCTCTGGTCTCTGAAGAGAGTGTGTTGCGTACATCGCTTCGCGCAGGGTTGCTGTCGGCGATTGCCTTTAACGAGTCGCACCGTCGCGACGGGGTGGCATTGTTCGAGATCGGGCACATCTACCCTCCCGCACAGGCCGAATTGCCCGACGAGCGCGAGGTGTTGTGCGTGCTGCTTGCCGGTCGAGACGCGGCAGCGGCTGTGCAACTATGGGATGAGATCGCGGCGGCTCTCGGCGTCGGGGCAATGATCGACCAGCGGGCCGCAACGCCTGGCCTGCATCCGGGGCGGTCGGCAGCGTTGCGAGCGGGCCGATCCGAGGTGGGCGTGATCGGCGAGGTTGACCCGCGGGTTTTGCAGCGTATGGACGTGTCCGAGCGGGTGGCGATTGTGGAAATCGATCTCACTGAGGTGTTGGCGAGGGAGCCGAAGCCGGCGGCGCATCGCGCGGTGAGTCGTATGCCCTCGAGCGATCTCGACCTGGCCTTTGTGGTCGCCGACTCGACGCCGGCGGCTGACCTGGCAAAGGCGTTGCGCTCGGCAGCGGGTCCATTGGCGGTATCGATCGAGTTGTTCGACACCTTCCGCGGCGACAGTCTTGGTGACGGCGTTCGTTCGCTGGCGTTCCGACTGCGACTGCAGGCTGCCGATCGCAGCCTCACCGATGACGATGTGAGCAGCGTGCGCGCCGCCTGCGTGTCGGCGGCAGAGTCGATGGGCGCCACCCTTCGGGGCTGAGTCGATGGCCCTCGATCCCGATGCTCTCTTGGGGCTTGGGGTAGACGTACGGCCAGGAGTTGTCACGTTCGTCACGGCACTGCCCGGTGACGCCGAACTCGACGGGTTCGGCGACGTCATCGCGTGCATCCGTGAGCCCGAAGGAATGTCGCTGTTGGTGCCGTTGACCTCGCAGCGTGAGCGCGACGTACGTTTCCGCGACTGCTTTCGTGGGCGTCTGCTGACGTTGATTGCGGCGACTCCGCTCGACGGGGTGGGGCTCACCGCGGCAGTAGCGAGCCGCCTCGCGGCTGCGGGTGTGCCGTGCAACATGATCGCGGGTCATCACCATGACCATCTCGTAGTTCCCGACGACGATCTTGGGCGGGTGCTCTCCGTACTGGTACCCCACGAGTCCAGGTAATGCGGGTGGCTCAGTTCATCGTGAGATCATCGGGTGCAGCGGACAGCCATGCAATGCGGCCGTGTTGGCGCGCGAGCACCCGGCGCCACAGAGTTGCTGGATCGTCGGTGATCACATCATCTGGGGTGGCATCGACGACGATCCACGCTCCGCTGGCCAATTCCGCATCGAGCTGCCCGCCGCCCCATCCTGCGTAGCCGCGGAAGATCCTCACACCGGCGGCGCCAGCTGCGGTCATCACGGGGTCGGCGGACAGGTCGATCGACCATATGTCGCCAACGACGTGAAGGGCATCATCAGGGTCGCCTGGGACACCGCTGGCGATGCCCATCAGAGCGGTTGACTCGACCGGGCCGCCGGCGAAGACGACCGCCGGTTGGCTGAGGCGATCGTTCCAACGGTGCAGTGGCCCGCCAGCTGCGGTGATGATGGCGTCGTCCACAGTTGGGTCTGGGCGATTGACGATCACGCCGATGGCGCCATCGTCACGGTGTTCGAGCATGAAGACCACGCTCCGGTCAAAGTGCGGGTCCTCAAGTGGGGGAGTGGCCACGAGCAGGCGACCTCGGGTGGATCCGCTCATAGGTCAAGTCTGGCAAAACACCGACGATGCGGCGACGCGGGGTCATGTATGTCTATTCATGAACATGTATAGTTATGCGCCTATGGGATCGTCACCTCACCATCCGCAGCCGCGTCGGGCGGGCATTGTCGGCGCATCTGGATACACCGGTGCCGAGCTCCTTCGGCTGCTCGATTCCCATCCGGAGATCCGCGTGGAGGTCATCACCGCTGACTCTCAGGCGGGATCTCGTCTTGATGAGGTGCACCCCTGGCTCGCGCCGCTGGGTGAACGTGAACTGGTGCCGACCACCCCCGACGCGGTCGATGGACTCGACGTGGTCTTCTGTGGTCTGCCCCATGAGGCATCGATCGAATTGGTGCCCCAGATCTTGGATCGAGTGGGTCATGTGGTCGATCTCTCGGCCGGCTTCCGGTTCAAGGACCCAGCGGTGTACCCGCGCTGGTACGGATTCACCCATGCCCATCCTGAACTGCTTGATCAAGCGGTGTACGGGCTGAGCGAGATGAATCGTGACGCACTCGTCGATGCACGACTGATTGCGACGCCGGGGTGCTACGTGACCGCTGCAGTTCTCGGCCTCGCACCGCTGGTGAGCGGAGGCCATGTTGCCGACACGGGCATCATCGTCGACGCCGCGAGCGGAGTGACCGGGGCTGGTCGCCGCGCCGAAATTTCGTATGCGTTCACAACGGTGGATGAGGACCTGACGGCCTACGGTGTCGCGGGCCATCGTCATACCCCCGAGATCGAGATGGGAGTTGGCGGCCGCGTGCTCTTCACCCCTCACCTTGCCCCAATGAATCGCGGCATCCTCGCCACCTGTTATGCACAACCGCTCACCGACGGTGCGCGCACAACCGACGGGCTGCTCGATGCTCTGGCAACCCGCTACGCCGGAGAACGATTCATCCAGGTGAGCGACGCGATGCCGCACACCAAGGCCTGTCTCGGTTCGAACCTCGTGCAGATCACCGCCCGCTACGACGAGCGCACCGACACGGCCATCGTGATCTCTGCACTCGACAATCTCACCAAGGGTGCAAGTGGAGGAGCGCTGCAGGCGGCCAATATTGCGCTCGGTCTCGACGAATCCGCGGGGCTGTCACGGATCGGAGTTGCGCCATGATTGAGATCGCCACCCAACGCGTCGCCACGTTGGTGGAGGCACTGCCATACATTCAGCGCTTCGCTGGCCGCACGGTGGTGATCAAGTACGGCGGGAATGCTCTTGCGGGAACATCTGACCATGACGCGCTGTCGGTCTTCGCCACCGATGTCGTGTTGTTACGCCTTGTGGGGGTTCGGCCGGTTGTCGTCCACGGCGGCGGGCCGCAGATCAGCAGCCTCATGGAACGGCTCGGCAAGACGACCGAGTTTCGCGATGGCCTGCGGGTCACCGATGCCGAGACGGTGGAGATCGCTCGAATGGTGCTCACCGGCCAGGTCAACCCCGAGATCGTTGCGGCGATGAACGTTGCAGGTGGTCGTGCGGTCGGCGTGTCTGGCGGTGACGGCGGGTTGATTTCGGCGCGGCCACGCGACCCGGCGTTGGGGTTCGTGGGCGATGTGGCGGCGGTCGATCCGACCGTGGTGCAGCGCCTGATCGACGATGAGTTCATTCCAGTGGTCGCCACGATCGGCGTCGATGATCACGGACAGTCATACAACATCAATGCCGACACCGTGGCCGCCGAGATCGCCGTCGCGCTCGGGGCGGAGAAGCTGGTCTATCTCACCGACATCGAGGGTCTGCGTCGCGATGTCGATGACCCGTCCAGCCTGATCCGGGCAGCAACGCCCAGCGAACTCGACGAGCTGATCGCCGATGGGTCAATCGCCGGCGGCATGATTCCCAAGGTTGCCAGTTGCACCGATGCGGTGCGTCGCGGTGTGGGTGCAGCCCACATTCTCGACGGGCGCATCGCTCATGTCCTACTGCTGGAGCTCTTCACCGACACCGGTGTGGGCACCATGATCACCGAGGAGTCACAATGACCGCCGGGCACAGCTTTCTGGCCACCACCGACCACTGTCCGTTCATGCCGGTGTTCGGGCCACCGGCATTGATGATTGAACGCGGCGCGGGCACCGAGGTCTTCGATACCGCCGGGCGCCGCTATCTCGATTTCCTCTCCGGGATTGCGGTCGTGTCGCTCGGCCATGCCAATCCGGTCGTCGCCGATGCGATTGCCGCCCAAGCACGGCAATTGGTGCACGTCAGCAATTTCTTCGCGAACCCTGTCGCGACCGAGGCGGCAATTGCCGTCGATCGATTGTTGACCGCTGCCACCGGCCGTGCCGGGCAGGTCTTCTTCACGAATTCGGGTGCGGAAGCCAACGAGTGTGCGATCAAACTTGCGCGGCGGCACGGCGATGGCGCTCGGCACACCGTGGTCTGTGCACTTGGCTCATTCCACGGTCGGACGCTGGCCACGCTGGCGGCCACCGGACAACCGGCGAAGCACGCTCCCTTTGCTCCGATGCCGGAGGGTTTCGTCCACGTTCCGTGGGGCGACGTCGATGCGCTGACCGCGGCCGTGGACACCTCCACCGCTGCGGTCATGCTCGAGTCGATTCAAGGCGAGGGTGGGGTCATCCCGGCGCCCGAGGGCTATCTCGCTGCTGCCCGCCGCCTGTGTGACGAGGTAGGTGCGCTGTTGATCATCGACGAGGTGCAAACCGGTTTCGCTCGCACCGGGACATGGTTCGGATTCGAACATGCAGGGATTTCCCCCGACGTTGTCACCTTGGCCAAAGCAATGGGCAACGGCATGCCAGTTGGAGCGTGTTGGGCGCCGACAGAGGTGGCAGCAGCCTTTCGGCCTGGCGATCATGGTTCGACCTACAGCGGGACCGCGTTAGCCACGGCTGCCGTCACCGCCGTGATCTCAGAGATGGAGCGCATCGACGCACCGGCCACGGCACGTCGTCAGGGACACCGGTTGTCGACAGCGCTCGCCGAGATAGACGGTATTGCGACGGTACGCGGTGCTGGCCTGCTGCTCGGCGCCGTCCTCGATGGCGTTGCCGCTGCAGATGTCACCGGTGCAGCACTGCAACACGGGCTCATCGTGAATGCCGTCGCTGCCGACACAATCCGCCTCGCGCCACCACTCACGGTGAGCGATGCCGAAATCGATGAGGCGGTCGCGATCCTTGCCAACAGCATTCACGAGGTCAGCACCGGAGGTGATGCGTGATGTCGGCACATCTTCTTGACATCGTCGATCTCGGGGCTGACGGTGTGACCGAGATCGTGGACCGGGCGATGGCGGATCCGGCATCCATCGGTCGACCACTCGAGGGCCGCGGTGTGGCTCTCGTGTTCGAAAAGCCGTCCAATCGGACGCGGCACTCGATGGAGATGGCCGTCGTGCAATTGGGTGGTCACCCCGTGTACACCCGTGGCGAAGAGGTGGGGATCGACGTTCGTGAACCGGCTGAGGACATCGCCAGAGTGCTCGCCGGCTACCACGCGATTATCGCGGCGCGGGTGTTCGACCATGATCTGCTGAGGCGGATGGCCGCGGTCAGCGACGTCCCAGTAGTGAACCTGCTGTCGGACCATTCGCATCCGCTCCAGACCCTGGCCGATATGACCACCATGCGTCGGTGTCTCGGGTCGCCCCTGGGCCTGCGTGTTGCATGGGTCGGCGACTACAACAATGTGTCGCGATCTTTGGCCGAAGCCCTGGTCCTGTGCGGCGGCACACTGGCTATCGCCACACCAGAAGGCTTTGGCCCATCGGCCGATGAGCTGGAACGGCTGAACGCCCTCGGCCCCGGCGATGTGAGCGCTGGCCATGACCCAATGGTCGCTGTGGCCAATGCGCGCGCGGTGCATACCGACACGTGGATTTCAATGGGCCAAGAGGCCGAGAAAGAGCAACGCCGTCGGCTCTTTGGGGGGTACACAGTGGATGCGGCGATGATGTCGCGCGCTGCCGACGACGCTGTGTTTATGCACTGTCTGCCGGCCTATCGCGGTTATGAGGTCGCTGCAGAGGTGATCGACGGTGCCGCATCGCGCGTTGTGATGCAGGCCCATGATCGTATGCACGCGGCGCGGGGCGCACTGTCGATCCTGGCAGGTGGCGAGTGAGCGCCAAGGCGCAGCGTCAGGCCACGATTACTCGACTCATCGAGCAGTCGGAGGTGTGTTCCCAAGCACGACTCGTCGAACTGTTGGCAGCCGAGGGGATCCGGGCTACCCAGGTCACGGTGAGCCGCGATCTCGAAGAGATCGGGGCGATCAAGGTGCGCACGGGTGGTGGGGCAGCGGTGTACGCGTTGCCGGAGTTGGCGCCGGACAGGGTGGTGCCTGGCGAACAGTTGCGCCGGGTGCTGGGTGAGTGGGTGGCCGAGGTGGGCTGCAGTGGCAACATCGTCGTGTTACGCACCCCGCCGGGCTGCGCCCATGTTGTGGGGTCGGCCCTCGACAGAAGCCGTCATGAGGGCATTATCGGTACGGTGGCTGGCGACGACACCGTGCTGTGCGTCAGCGCTGACCCTGCGGGGGGAGAGGCGCTCGCGGCTCAGTTGCGTGAGCTTGCCGGAATCGAATCAGGAGGAGAGCGATGAGCAAGAACACCGACGGTGATGGTGGGCGCACCCTGTGGCACGGCCGTTTCGCCGGTGGGCCGGCCGATGCGCTCATGGCGTACACGGTGAGCCTTCCGTTCGATCGCGAATTGTGGCGCCAGGACATCGCCGGTTCGCGGGCCCATGTACGCGGGCTTGGCCGGGCCGGGTTGTTCTCAGACGGGGATGTGGCAGCAGTTCTTGCAGCGCTCGACATCGTCGAGTCGGAGTTTGCTGACGGCACATTTGTCGTGGTTGCTGGCGACGAAGATATCCATACCGCGGTTGAGCGTCGGGTTACCGAGATCGCCGGCGATGCCGGCGCGCGGATCCATACAGCGCGAAGCCGAAACGATCAGGTGGCGACAGACCTTCGGCTGTGGACCAAAGAGGCGTTGCGCGATGTCGTTGGCGCCGTCATCGCACTGCAAGAGGTGCTGGTCCGCCGAGCCGACGAGCACGCTGACGCCCGGCTGCCCGGTTACACCCATCTGCAGCGGGCACAACCGGTGTTGTTATCGCATCACCTGTTGGCCCACGTGTGGGCCTTTGGTCGTGATGTCGATCGACTGCTCGACTGCATAGATCGGCTCGATGTGTCGCCGCTGGGTGCTGGCGCGTTGGCGGGGACCTCGTTGCCGATCGATCCCGTCGGCACGGCATCCGACCTCGGGTTTGCCGCGGTGTTCGATAACTCCTTGGATGCGGTCAGCGACCGTGACTTTGTCGCCGAGGCGTTGTTCTGCCTGTCGATGATCGGCCTCCATCTTGCACGCATCGGTGAGGAGTGGGTGCTGTGGACATCTGAAGAGTTCGGGTTCGTGGTGCTTGACGATGCCTATGCCACCGGCTCGTCGATGCTGCCGCAGAAGAAGAACGCCGATATCGCCGAGTTGGCACGAGGTAAATCGGGACGCCTGATCGGCAACTTGACCGGCTTGTTGGCCACGCTGAAGGGTCTGCCCCTGGCCTACAACCGTGATCTTCAAGAAGACAAAGAGCCCCTGTTCGACTCGGTTCGCCAGGTCGTACTGGCTCTGGCTGCCGTGTCGGGCATGATCGACACAGCACGCTTCAATACCGATGCCATGGCTGCAGCGGCTGATGCTGATGTCACTGCCGCCACCGACCTGGCCGAGTTCCTGGTGCGCCGCGGTGTGCCCTTCCGGACCGCTCATGCCACGGTGGGAGAGTTGGTTCGCCGTCACCTTGCGGGAGAAGGTGACCTTGCGGATCTCGCGCGCAGCGAACTCGGTGATGAGGTGGCCGACCTATTTGCGCCAGGGGCGCAGGTCCGCAACCGCACATCGCGCGGCGCGGCAGGCCCACAGGCCGCACCGGTGCAACGTGCGGCTATCGATGAGCTCCTCGCCGGCCAGCGTCAGCGTGTGAGCGCGCGTTGAACAACGACGTTGATCCGTACAGCCCAGTGACAGTTATGGAACATCAGCAGGGATACCCGAGATGAACACGGTGTTGTTTGTCGAGGTGCTGGTGACGATGGCTGTCATCATGGATCCGATCGGCAATGTGCCGATCTTCGCCAGTGTGACCCGCCGCCTGTCCGAGCCCGCGCGTCATCGTGCGGCCGCCCTCGCGGTGGTGACGGCGGCGATCATCATCGCCGTCTTCGCAGCAGCGGGCCAGCGAATCCTTTTGTATCTCGATGTGTCGCTCAGCGCGTTGCGAGGTGCGGGTGGGCTATTGCTGCTGCTCGTTGCTCTGGAGTTGCTGACCGGTTCCGATGATGCTGACTCATCAGATGCGCTCGACCCCGATGACCATGTCGCTGTTGCCATGGTGCCGCTCGGCACGCCGCTGTTGGCGGGTCCTGGCGCGATCGTGGCCACGATCGTGTTTGTGAACCGGGCCGATGATGCCAGGAGCTATCTCGCTGTGGCGGCAGGTGCGGTCGTGGTGCTGATCGCGGTGTACCTCGCGATGCGCTTCGCCAGTGTGTTGATGCGCGTACTGCGCCGCTCGGGCGTCTTGCTGCTCAGCCGTGTGGCAGGCCTCCTGCTGGCTGCCATTGCGGTGCAGATGCTGGCGGACGCGGTGATCGAGTTTGCCCGGCAGGTCTGAATGTCTCACGGCGCAGAACCAGCCAGCCCTGGATCGTGTTCGTGGCCATGACGGCCCGTTTCACAGCGGCAGGAACCAGATGCCGTGAGGGTGTGCAGTGCCCAGGTGTGTCCACGTCACATCGCCTGATGCACTGCGCTGTCCGGCCAGCATTTCCGTCCGGCGCGACCCGCTTGCAGAATCGGGCCACGGCAGATTGGGGCACTCCTGCGGAGATTCCAGCAGGAGAGCCACCGCGTCGTCATCGGCGATGGCGCTGGTGAATGTCTCGATCGTGGCGATGCGATCCGCAGGGGGCAGGTAGGCCAGAACCCACGAGGTGATGAGCGCTGTACGTGCCCCGGTGCGTGCTGCACTCACCGTGGCGTCGATGCCATCGGGAAGGCGCGCGGTATCGATGGAGGGTGGCTCCGACTGCGCCGTTGCGATCGCGGCGCGCACCCGGTCGCGGCGTTCGGACTGGTCGGGCCAGATGCAGGCATCGAGCCATCGCAGTGCATCGTCATCGTCGGAGCGAATCGGATCTGGGTCGAGTCCTCGCCGGCCGTGGATGGTCGCCGGTTGCGGCATCTGAAACCCTGAGGATCTGATCACGCAGGACAAGGAGGGGTCCGCGTCGCCCCATGTCGCGAGGGCGGTCCCATCGAGGCCAACACAGGTGGTGCGGTACCGGTCGGCGTGGAGGTTGAGGCCGGCCGAGGTGCCGATGTCAACGAGGTCGACTGGTTCGCCGGGGGATAGACGCGACAGTCCGATCATGATGAGCGGAGATCGCCCCACCTCATTGGTCTGCACATTGCGGTGAGCGATGAGGTGGCGCAGAGCATCAGCGTCATCTCGACACGCAGCAAGGGCAGTGGGCACAAGATCGGGCCCTGGTTGTCCGTCGGTGCTGGGATACTGCGACCGCAGGGGATGGGTCCTGTTGGACAGCACCTGATAGTGCAGCGCGGCCAACAGTTGTACCGGTCGTCGATGGGCGATATCGGCTGCGTCGAGCAGAGCGAGCACATCAGGCGTGTCTGCGATGGCCGCGCAGAGGTCGGCGTAGAGCGGTGAGCGTCGCATGATCTCGCGGGCAAACATCGCAAACTCGACGTCCATGCCGTGTGGAAACGGTGAGGTCGGCGAGGACACCCGGTTGACGTTAGTTCGGGCGGTGTGGTGGCCGGTGTGGTCTGGCACACTCCTCGGCATGGATCTTGTCGATGAACTCGCGGTGCGGGGCCTCGTACACGACACAACCGATATCGATGCGCTGCGTTCGCGTCTGGTTGCGGGGCCGATCGGCGTCTATGTGGGCTTTGATCCGACCGCCGATTCACTGCATGTGGGCCACCTGCTAGGCCAGATCGGATTGCGGCGTTTCCAACTGGCAGGGCATCGCGTATTCCCGCTTGCGGGTGGCGCCACCGGCATGGTTGGTGACCCGAGTGGCCGGTCGGCGGAACGGAATCTGCTCTCGGCTGAGGAACTGGGCCACAACGTCACACGCATTTCGGCCCAACTAGAGCGGATTCTCGACTTCACCTCTGGAACAGCGCAACTGGTCAATAACGCTGACTGGACGGCAGATGTTGCGTTGTTGGAGTTCTTGCGCGATGTCGGGAAACACGTGTCGGTCTCGCAAATGCTCGGCCGTGACTCGGTGCGCTCACGCCTGTCGGGCGACGGACTGTCGTTCACCGAGTTCAGCTACATGCTGTTGCAGGCGAACGACTTCCGGCACCTTCATGTGGCGCACGGCGTGGAACTGCAGATGGGGGGTAGCGACCAGTGGGGAAATATCACGGCGGGCATCGATCTCATCCGTCGCACCGTCGGGGGCTCGGCCCATGGGGTGACCTGGCCATTGCTGACAAAGGCCGACGGCACGAAGTTCGGCAAGACGGCTGATGGCGCGGTGTGGCTCGATCCGGAGCGGACCAGCCCTTATCAGTTCCGTCAGTTCTGGCTGCAGGTTGACGACGCCGATATCCGAGACCGCCTGCTGCGGTTCAGCCTCGCGCCCGTCGCCGAGATCGAAGAATTGCTGACCACCCACGAACACGCACCGCACGAACGGGTTGCGCAGCGTGCGCTCGCACACGAACTCACCGCATTGGTGCACGGCAACGAGGCCGCTGCTGCCGCCGATGCCGCCGCGGAGGTCCTCTTTGGCGGTGATCCGCACGATGCCGATGCTGCAACGATGGACATGTTGGCCGGCGAACTGGCCTGTACAGAGATGTCCACCGATGGCCTGTCCGACCTGGTCGAGGTGTTGGTGACCATCGGACTCGCATCATCGCGGGGCGATGCGCGTCGCACGATTGATGGTCGCGGTTTCCGTTGTAATGGGGTGGTTCTCGATGCCGATACGGACCTCGCATCGCAGTCGTTGCTGGCCGGCGGGTACCTGCTCTTACAAAAGGGACGGAGGTCACATCACCTTGTGAGGATTTTTTCCTAACCGGGTTGTGGTGGGCATGTCCCAGCAGTAGCGTTCCAACTCGCCCTGAAGACCGGTTGGTCAGCAGGTCTCGACGCCGCTCGGCACGCCGATGCGTCGGAGCGTGAGCTCCTTGAAAACGGAAGAGAAGACAGAACGCCAGTGCGGGCAGTCGACCAGGGAGAGCTTCGGCTCTTGAGGTACGACTGTCTGTCAATTCAGCTGACGGATACCCATCCGTCGGCAAACTATTATTCGGTCAGCATCTGTGGCAGAGGGAATATTCCATCCCAATGCCACGCTCGACCATCAAACCGCGTGTCGGAGAAGCAACCGCTTCGACGGCACTAGGTTCTTGACGGAGAGTTTGATCCTGGCTCAGGACGAACGCTGGCGGCGTGCTTAACACATGCAAGTCGAACGAGGTCCATCCGATCTTCGGATTGGTGAAGACCTAGTGGCGAACGGGTGCGTAACACGTGAGAAACCTGCCCCGGTCTCTGGGATAACAGTTGGAAACGACTGCTAATACCGGATGCCGTCGGACCGTCGCATGGCGGACCGACGAAAGGGTTACCGGATCGGGAGGGTCTCGCGGCCTATCAGCTTGTTGGTGAGGTAACGGCTCACCAAGGCATCGACGGGTAGCTGGTCTGAGAGGATGATCAGCCACACTGGGACTGAGACACGGCCCAGACTCCTACGGGAGGCAGCAGTGGGGAATATTGCACAATGGGCGAAAGCCTGATGCAGCAACGCCGCGTGCGGGAAGAAGGCCCTAGGGTTGTAAACCGCTTTCAGCAGGGAAGAAAATGACGGTACCTGCAGAAGAAGGTGCGGCCAACTACGTGCCAGCAGCCGCGGTGACACGTAGGCACCAAGCGTTGTCCGGATTTATTGGGCGTAAAGAGCTCGTAGGCGGTTCAGTAAGTCGGGTGTGAAAACTCTGGGCTTAACCCAGAGACGCCACTCGATACTGCTGTGACTAGAGTGCGGTAGGGGAGCGGGGAATTCCTAGTGTAGCGGTGAAATGCGCAGATATTAGGAGGAACACCAGTGGCGAAGGCGCCGCTCTGGGCCGTAACTGACGCTGAGGAGCGAAAGCGTGGGTAGCAAACAGGATTAGATACCCTGGTAGTCCACGCCGTAAACGTTGGGCACTAGGTGTGGGTCTCAACCAACGAGATCCGCGCCGTCGCTAACGCATTAAGTGCCCCGCCTGGGGAGTACGGCCGCAAGGCTAAAACTCAAAGGAATTGACGGGGGCCCGCACAAGCGGTGGAGTATGTGGTTTAATTCGATGCAACGCGAAGAACCTTACCAGGGTTTGACATCCTGCGAATCTCTTGGAAACGAGAGAGTGCCTTCGGGAACGCAGTGACAGGTGGTGCATGGCTGTCGTCAGCTCGTGTCGTGAGATGTTGGGTTAAGTCCCGCAACGAGCGCAACCCTTATCCTATGTTGCCAGCATTTAGTTGGGGACTCATAGGAGACTGCCGGGGTCAACTCGGAGGAAGGTGGGGATGACGTCAAGTCATCATGCCCCTTATGCCCAGGGCTGCAAACACGCTACAATGGCTGGTACAGAGGGCTGCGAACCCGCGAGGGCAAGCGAATCCCATAAAGCCAGTCTCAGTTCGGATTGGAGTCTGCAACTCGACTCCATGAAGCTGGAGTTGCTAGTAATCCCGGATCAGCACGCCGGGGTGAATACGTTCCCGGGCCTTGTACACACCGCCCGTCACACCACGAAAGTCGGTAACACCCGAAGCCGGTGGCCCAACCTTTTGGAGGGAGCCGTCGAAGGTGGGATCGGTGATTGGGGTGAAGTCGTAACAAGGTAGCCGTACCGGAAGGTGCGGCTGGATCACCTCCTTTCTAAGGAGTTTCTCTCCACCGTTGAGTGGTCATTCGACCACCCGGTGCGAGACACTTCCAGTTGGTGCACTGGCGTGTCGTTCGGTCCTCCGAAACGGGTTGCAGGGATTCGGTCCCTCCTCGTGGACGACGATTGTCGACATGTCTTCTCTTCCGTTTTGAGGGAGTCCCCTCAGGCGCCGCTACGTCGATCTTCGATCCGTATGCGTCATCGCGCACCTTGAGAACTGCAGAGCAAGCACGAGCATCTTGTTCGTTTTAATAACGATCGAATAATGAGTATTTTCCAAGCTACAAAGAGCCAACGGTGGATGCCTTGGCGCCAAGAACCGATGAAGGACGTGAGTGACTGCGAAAAGCTGCGGGGAGCCGTCGACTAGGCCTCGATCCGCAGATGTCCGAATGGGGAAACCCAGCACTCGTCATGGAGTGTTACCCCGGCCTGAATACATAGGGCCGGTGGAGGGAACCGGGGGAATTGAAACATCTCAGTACCCCGAGGAAAGGAAAGCAACCGCGACACCCTAAGTAGCGGCGAGCGAAAAGGGTAGAGACCAAACCACATCAGTGCCAAGCCTGGCGGCGTTGCTGATGTGGGGTAGCGGGACCAGGAGCGTGAGCGTCAGATCACGCACGGAGTTACCAAGTTGCTGTGTAGAAGAAGTCACCTGGAAAGGTGCGCCAGAGTGGGTAATAGCCCCGTATTTGAAACACATGCAGCCTCCGCCTGGGATCCCAAGTAGCGCCGGGACCGTGAAAACCGGCGTGAATCTGTGGAGACCACTCCATAAGTCTAAGTATTCCTTGGCGACCGATAGTGAACTAGTACCGTGAGGGAAAGGTGAAAAGTACCCCGGGAGGGGAGTGAAATAGTACCTGAAACCGTTGGTTTACAAGCAGTCAGAGAGTCGTCACCTTCGGGTGGCCTCGATGGCGTGCCTTTTGAAGAATGAGCCTGCGAGTTACGGTATGTGGCAAGGTTAACCAGTGATGGGTAGCCGAAGCGAAAGCGAGTCTGAATAGGGCGTTGAGTCGCATGCTGTAGACCCGAAGCCAAGTGATCTATGCATGGCCAGGTTGAAGCGGAGGTAAGACTCCGTGGAGGACCGAACCCACGTCAGTTGAAAATGGCGGGGATGAGCTGTGTATAGGGGTGAAAGGCTAATCAAACTTGGCGATAGCTGGTTCTCCTCGAAATGCATCTAGGTGCAGCGTCGTGTGTTCAGTGCCGGAGGTAGAGCACTGATTGGGCTAGGGGGCCTACAAGCTTACCGAACCCAGTCAAACTCCGAATACCGGTACTCCAGAGCACGGCAGTGAGTCCACGGGGGATGAGCTTCGTTGGACGAAAGGGAAACAGCCCAGACCATCAGCTAAGGCCCCAAATTCTGAACTAAGTGGAAAACGATGTGGGATTGCCCAGACAGCCAGGAGGTTGGCTTAGAAGCAGCCACCCTTGAAAGAGTGCGTAATAGCTCACTGGTCGAGTGGTCCTGCGCGGACAATGTAACGGGGCTCAAGTTCAGAGCCGAAGCTATGGGTTCGTACTTTGTACGAGCGGTAGAGGAGCGTTGATGCTGCAGCGAAGCGGCTGTGTGAACAGTCGTGGAGCGGTATCAAGTGAGAATGCAGGCATGAGTAGCGAGAGAGGGGTGAGAAACCCCTCCGCCGAAAGCCCAAGGGTTCCTGGGGAAGGCTATTCCCCCCAGGGTTAGTCGGGAGCTAAGGCGAGGCCGAAAGGCGTAGTCGATGCACAACTGGTCAATATTCCAGTACCACCGTGTCCGCGCCAAGTCCAATGGTGACAACGTCGGGGCTGTTTCCTTCGGGAAGCGAACCAACCGAGTTGCCGGCGGATAGCTGAAGGGGGACGCAGGAGGGTAGGTGAGCCGGGGCGATGGTAGTCCCCGGGTAAGCGTGTAGGCGGGCCCTGATGAGAGTCGGGGCCACAACGCTGAGACGTGATGCCGATACCGAAAAGGTTAAGTCACTGATCCCATGCTGCCAAGAAAATCCCAGCAGTGAGTTGGCACGGTGCCCGTACCCCAAACCGACACAGGTGGGCGGGTAGAGAATACCAAGGCG
>JAFMNE010000048.1 GCA_017859395.1 Ilumatobacteraceae bacterium
GCGGGTGAGCGATCTCCCCGAACTGCCCTCCGTGCTCGACACGCTCCGAGATCACGTGCTCCGACACTCGGTGAAGCGCGGGGAGTTCACCCTGAAGTCGGGAGCGACAAGTTCCTGGTTTCTCGATACCAAGCAGACCGCCTGCCGAGCCGATGGGATCCTTGCGGTCGCGGACGCCTTGCTTGAGGCGATGCCGCTCGAGGCTGATGCGATCGGCGGGCTCACCATGGGAGCCGATCCGGTGGCGTTCGGGGTGGCCGCGGTCGCCGCGACTCGCGGCCGCCACCTGCGCAGCTTCAGCGTCCGGAAGGAGGCAAAGGACCACGGTGTCACCGGACGACTCGCCGGTGCTCTCCTGCCGTCCGACCGAGTCGTCGTCGTTGAGGACACCACAACCCGTGGCACCTCGCTCCTCGAGGCGGTGGAGGTGGTTCGCGCCTTTGGTGCGGAGGTCGTGTTCGCGAGCGTGATCGTTGACCGCGGCACAACCTGCGGTGACCTCTGTGCGGCGGCTGGTGTGCCCTACCGACCGTTGCTCACGGCGCGCGACCTCGGCTTCGAGCCGGGCACGTAACGGCGCGGAGCGAGGGCAGAACCCTCTCGATGGTGGTCGAGACCGGCGTCGATCCGGTGACCTTCCGCTTTTCAGGCGGACGCTCTGCCAACTGAGCTACTCGACCGATGACGTCAGGAGACCCTGACATGCGACGAGGCTGCCTTTCGGCAGCCCCGAGCGGTCCCGACGGGACTTGAACCCGCGACCTCCGGCTTGACAGGCCGGCGTGAACTCCAGACTTCACCACGGGACCTGGAGATTTCTATTTCGCACCCCCAACGGGATTCGAACCCGTGCCGCCACCTTGAAAGGGTGGTGTCCTAGGCCACTAGACGATGGGGGCCTGATGCCACCTCGCAGAACGAGGCGCGGAGAACGCTAGCAGCGGCACCGCGCGGTGCCACGGGGACGTCATGTGCGTTTAGGCGTCGGGGCCCGACGGCATGAACGGCGACCCGGAGTTGCCCGACAGTGCCTGCACCACCCATTCGAGCATCCACCCCGACCAGCCGAACAACGCGTACTCGGCTGTGTCACCAAGGCGGTCGTCGGCATCGGTTGCCGCATCATCATCGACAATGCCAAGAATTGCTCCGAGCACCAGGCGCAATGAGTTCAGCCCCTGCATGAATGCAGTGATCTGAGCGGTGTCCAACACGATGTCGGCACCGAAACGCCGCACACCATCATGTTGATCATCGTCACCGTCACGGTCGGGGTCGATGACGTTGAGCACTGCGGCGAGCGCCGCACGCCGCGATGCGACCAACTCTGAATACATCAACCGCCGGTATTCGGCATCGCGTTCGGCGTCGGCGCCGGCGTAATCGGTGAACGCCGGCGGGAACAGCCGACGTAACGGCGTGGACCGGCCGTCGGCAGCGCGTTCCGATGCCAGATCGTCGAGGTCGGCCTCGTCGAGCATCGCATCGAGATCGCCGAGCAGGCGCACCAGCACCTCGTGCTCCTCGGCTGACAGGCGCAACGCGAACGCATCGGGCCCGGTGCGTTCACACGGCGGACGCCGTCGCCTCAACATGGCGGCCTCCGGCACAGCCGACACCGAAGCTGACACATCACGAGTCGTGCTCCATCGTGGCCCACAACCCATGTTCGTGTAGCCGGAACACGTGCATTTCGGCTTCTTCGCGGCCACCGTCGGCCACCACCGCACGGCCATCGTGATGCACTTCGAGCATCAGCGCTGTTGCAGTGTCGAGGTCGTAGCCGAACAGTTTCTGCAGCACGAACGTGACATAACTCATGAGGTTCACCGGGTCGTTCCACACGATGACCTTCCACGGCCGATCCTGAGCGGTGTCGGCATCGGCATCGACCACCGGGGCGGTCTCCACGATTGAGGCTCGGACGGCCACCGCGCGGACACGGGTTGCGCTGCGCTCGGGTCGACCACTCACCAGCCCAGTGTGCCCTGAAGCGGTGACCGGCTCAACCGTCGCCCGTTCGGCCATGCCCCGGCTCGGACGCGACCACCTCGGCGATGACGCATCATCGGCGGTCGTGTTGTCAGCGTGCACACACGCACGACCCGAGCCGGCGTTGGCCGCTACAGCGGGGCGGCCGTACGCTGGGAGGACCATGAGCCTCGGCAGCCGCCCCCTCGTCCCCTCGCGGCTTGCCCCCGGAGGAGTGGCCCACGGCAGCCGCCGTGCCCCCACCAGTCGCGCGGGAGCGTTCATCGCGCTCACCAAGCCGCGCATCATCGAACTGCTGTTGATCACCACCGTGCCCACCATGGTGCTCGCCGACGGCGGATGGCCCGGTCTTGGCCTGGTGATTATCACCCTGATCGGCGGCAGCCTGGCCGCCGGCGGTGCCAACGCCATCAATATGTATGTCGACCGCGACATCGACGCGTTGATGGAACGCACCCGCACCCGGCCGCTGGTCACCGGCGTGGTGCAACCACGAGAAGCGCTGGTGTTCGCCCTGTCCCTGGAAATTGCGGCTTTTGCGGTGCTGTGGGCCGGAGCCAACCTGCTCGCGGCCATCCTCGCCGCATCCGCGACCGCGTTTTATGTGGGGGTCTACACCCTGTGGTTGAAGCGCACCAGTCGCCAGAACATCGTGATCGGTGGTGCGGCGGGAGCCGTGCCAGTGCTGGTCGGCTGGGCCGCGGTGAACAATGACCTCACCTGGACCCCCGTGGTGCTCTTCGCGGCCATCTTCTTTTGGACTCCGCCGCACTTCTGGGCGCTCGCCATGCGCTACGCCGATGACTACCGGGCGGCGAATGTGCCGATGCTGCCCGCGGTGGTGCCATTCAAGAACGCCTACATCCAAATGATTGGCCACACCATCGCTCTCGTCGCCACCACATTGGTGTTGGTGCCCGTGGCCAACGGCGACGCGACCATTGCCGGCGGTGGCGCCGGGCTCGGCCCGATCTACGTGATCTCAGCCGCCGTGTTGGGCGCCGCATTCCTGTGGGCCTGCGAATGGCTGCGACGCGACCCCACCGAAGCCCGATCAATGCGGGTGTTCGGCTTCTCGATCACCTATGTGAGTGTGTTGTTCGCCGCGCTCACCCTCGACGTTCTCGTCTGAGGCAGAGCTGATCGCACGTCCATCGCCTGCACTGATGTGACGAGGTGAACAATGACCTGCGTCACGAACTGGCAGTGGATTTCTGTCGTCGCGCGATCAGACAAGTAGGATTGAGCCGTTACGCAACCATGCCCTGTCACGCCCCGGTTTCGGTGGGGTCAGCAGGGCCACCGGTACCGGAAGCGAGCTGCACACCGACATGACCACGATCGACACCCCCGCTCGGCCCGCGGCCCTCGGTGATGGCACCGTGGGCACCTTCGTGGCCCGAGCCGCCGACTGGGCCACGTCCACCGACCACAAAAAGATCGGCCGTCTCTACGCCGTAACCGGCCTGCTGGCCGCTGTGGCTGTGGCCGTCATCGGTGCCCTGCTGGGACTAGAGCGCACCGACGATTCCGGCAACGTACTCGACGGTGGTGCGTTGTTGCAGCTGTTCCAACTGCATCGCATCGGCCTGGTGTTCGCCATGGCCATCCCGGTCACGCTCGGTGTGGCCATCGCGATCGCACCGATGCAGGTGGGCGCACGCGCCATGGCGTTCCCGCGCCTGGCCCTCACCGGTTTCTACTCCTGGCTCGGCGGTATCACCCTCACCATCGTGGCTCTCGCGGCCAACGGCGGCGTCGGTGGTGGCGACGCCCAGATGGTCGACCTGTTCCTTGCCGGTCTCGGCCTCACCATTCTCGGCCTGCTCGCGTCGGCAGCCAGCGTGGCCACCACCGTGCTCACCACCCGCGCCCCCGGGGTCACCCTGCGGCGTGTGCCGTTCATGACCTGGTCGGCGCTGGTGCAATCGCTCGCGTTGCTGGTGGCCCTACCCGTGATGTTCGGCGCGATCGTGTTGTTGTTCGTCGACACCCGCAACGCCGGCCTCGCCTTCGGAGGCCCCGAGGCCATCGGCGACTGGATCTCAATGTTCTGGTCGCAGCCGATGACCTACATCTACGCACTGCCCGCGCTCGGCCTGTTGGCCGAGACATTGCCGGTGGCCTTCGGACGTCGCCATCCGCTGCGCCAAGTGGTGTTCGCCGGACTTGGACTGGTGGCTGTGGGTGCCTTCGCTGGTGTGGCACAACAGCAGCGTTTCGGCGTGGATTTCTCCGCTGAGGGCGCCGATGTCGTGCAACAGGCGGTCATCGCGTTGTTCTTCTACGGCCTGCCGTTGCTCGGCGCTGTAGTGGTGCTGGCGCTCGGCGCCATCGTCGCCAAGCCCGAGGGCGATCGTGTCACCCCGAAGATCTCTGCTGGACTGCTTTTCGGTGTGGTGTCGACGCTGATGATCCTCGCTGGCGCCGCGGGCAGCCTGCTGGCCGCCATCGACGACCTCGAACTGGCCGGCACCGTGTTCGAAGAAGCCGCCGCCGTGTACGTCACCTACGGCGCCCTGCTCGGCGGATTGGGCGCTCTGGTGTTCTGGGCGCCGAAACTGTGGGGCATCCAGGTGGCCGACCGCAAAGTGTTGCCACTGGCCGGCCTCGGGCTCATCGCCACCGTGGCAGCGTCGCTGCCGCATTACATCGCCGGTTTCACCGACCAACCAGCCGCCGCAGGCATCTACGACGGCGACGGCGCATCCACCATCTTGAACGGCATCGTGCTGGTCGGTCACGCACTGATGGCACTGACCGTGCTCGCCACCTTGGGCGCCATTGCCTCATCGCGCAGCGACGACGCGGTGGAGGCCAACCCGGTGGGTGGCCACACGCTCGAGTGGACGATCGCCTCGCCGGCACCGGCCGACAACTTCGAGGCTCTGCCCACGGTGTCGTCGGCCGAACCCGAACTCGACAACCTCGCCGGCACCGAAGGGAGCCCGTCGTGACGCTCGCACTACCCGCTGCTGCTGCCCCGGCCCCGCGCCGGCAGGTCTTCGTGGCCACCGCCCTCGCCGGTGTGGCCGGCACCATGCTCATCGGCGGCATGCTCGCCATCTGGGCCCTGCTCCGCGAACGAGTGGTGTCGGCAGGGGAGCGTTTCCCCGACAGCTACATCATTCCCGAGGTGCCCTCCAACGTGATGTTGATCACCGTGTGGTCACTGTGCCTCTTCGCCCAGTGGGCCGTGTACGCCGCGCGTCGCAGCGACCGCGCCCACACAGCCCTCGCCCTCGGCGTGGTGTTCTTGATGGGTCTTGCCTACGTGAACGCCCAAGCGTTCGTGTACGTCGACATGGGTGTGGTGCTGGCCGACAGCGCCTACGGCGCCCTGTTCTATGCCGTGACCGGCACCATGGCCACGTTGGTCATCGCCGGCCTCGTCTACACCGTGGTGGCGGCGTTCCGCTCCCTCGGCGGGCGCGACCGTGAGGTCGAACTCATCAGCGCCCACGCCATGTACTGGTATTTCATCGCCGCGGCCTACTCGGCCGTGTGGTTCGTCGTCTACGTCACCAAGTGAGGACCCAGGTCTGACATGTTCACCACCGGAGCCAAACTTCTCCTCGGCGCCACCGTCGCGTCGCTTGCCGGCACTGTGGCCTACGGCGTTCTCGCCGAAGGCACGATGGGCACCATCGGGTTGGTCTCGGCCACCGTGGCGCTCGCCACGCTTGCCGGCATCGTGATCTTCACCCGCGACGCCAACGTATTTGCCGACGAACCCGACACCTTCGACGGTGCCGCTGCGAACGCTGCGCGGCCCGGTGCCAGCATGTGGCCGTTCGCCCTCGGCCTCGCTGTCACCACTATGACGCTCGGTCTGGTCACCTACCCGGCGATCTTCATCCTCGGTGCGATCCTGTTCGTCGCCGGCATCGCCGAATGGATCCTGCAGGCGTGGTCCGAGCGGGCCAGCGCCGACGCCAGCCACAACGCCGAAGTCCGCAGCCGTCTGGCCTACACCGCAGAAATGCCGGTGGCTGCCGCGATCGGGCTCGGCATCGTGATCTACTCGTTCTCGCGAGTGATGCTTGGTGTGCCATCGAAGACCTCCACCATCGTCGCGTTCTCGATCGTGGCCACCATCGTGTTGATCGTCGGCGCCATCGTCGGCGCGAACCGGTCGATCACCGCACCGAAGATCACCGCGCTATTCGCTGTGGCCGGTGTGGCGCTCATCGGTGGTGGAGCTGTGAGCGGCCTGAACGGTGAGCGACACATGCACGAATACGAGACGACCGCCTACTTCGCGGAGAAGGATGAGTGCGGCGCAGAGAAGACCTATGCCGACAAACACGCCAGCCAGACCGTGGCCGGCAAGGCTGGCAGCGTCGAGGTCATCTTGAACCCCGATGGCCGTCTGGTGCATCGCAAGCCGGGTGACGAGGTCGACCGCGTGGGTGCGATGCAGTTGCCGCGCTCGAACCCCAACAACTTGTTGTTCCGCAATGAGACGAATGAGGATCGCCGTCTGGTGATCGACCTCGCTCCCGATTACGAAGGTTCACCGCCGCGCATCTGCTCGATGCTGGTGGAACCCGGTGGCGTGCAGTGGCTCACCGTGAACTTCGCGGTGCCGAGCTTCGCTCCTGAAATCACCGAGATCGGGGGCTACCGGTTCCAGGTGCCCGGTGTGGACAGCGCCGACTTGGAGGTTGTGGTGCCGTGAACGGCCATACGAATCACGATCGCACCATCTGGGTCGGCTCACACGACGCGCATACACTCGACGCTGTGAGCGCCGTCAACCCCCGCCGTCGCCGTCGTATTCCCGGTATTGCCGCTGCTGTTGGCGCGGCGATCGCCCTGTCTGCATGTGCCACCGACGCACCGCAGGACACATGGCAACCTGCCGGGGAGAACGCGCAGAAGATTCACGATCTGCAGTGGCCGGTATTCCTCACCGCTGGCATCGTCGGCGTGTTGGTGTTCGGCCTGCTAGCCGTGACCGTGCTGCGGTTCCGTGACAAGGGCCAGTCAATGCCCGAGCAGACCCACGGCAAGCCCGTCATCGAATATCTCTTCATCGCCATCCCGGCGGTGATCCTCGCCGCGATCGCCATCCCCACCGTGGGCGTGGTGATGGCCCTCGCCGACACCGACGACACCGAATGCGTCATCAACGTCACGGGTCAGCAGTGGTGGTGGGAATACGACTACGAGGTCGAAGATGACGGCACGATCTGCGGGTTCGCCCCCACTGCCGCTGAGGCCGCTCCGATCGTCACCTCCGGCCAGTTGGTGATCCCCGCCGACACCAAGGTGTTGCTGCGCGGAACCAGCCGTGACGTGATCCACAGTTACTGGATCCCGCGCCTGAATGGCAAGCGCGACATGGTGCCCGGGCGTGTGCACTACCTGCGCCTGTCATCGGAGACGCCGGGCATCTACGCCGGCCAATGCACCGAGTTCTGCGGTCTCAGCCACGCCAACATGCGCATGGAGACCATCGTGTTGGAACCTGACCACTTCCAGCAGTGGTTGGACAACGAACTTGAGCCGTACACCTCGCCAGAAGAGGGCACCCTTGCCGCCGCCGGCGAGTCCACTTTCATCACTCAGTGCTCGCGCTGCCACCAGGTGAACGGACTGGTGGACGACCGCGGCACCGACGACCCCGATGACGACACCTTGGTGGTGTCGTACCCCGACCAGTTCGTGTACTCCGGCGCGGCACCGAACCTCACGAACCTCATGGGTCGCAACACCTTCGCTGGCGCCACCTTCGATCTGCTCACCGACGAGTGCCGTGCCGACGTGTGGGAAGCGGACCCCGAGGTGTTCGGCGAGCGCTACCTGGCCGGCGTCACCGAGGATTGCCTGAACGAAATCGAACTGCGCGAATGGCTCCGCAACTCACCGGCCAAGAAGCCGATGTACGCCGATGCCGAAATGCTGACCGAAACCGACGGCAAGACGCGCGGCATGCCCTATCTGGCCCTCTCCGAGGACCAGATCGACGAACTTATTGCCTACCTGCTCGAGCGTAAGTGAGGTCCTGATATGGCCATCATCGAACGACCGACCGACACACCTGCTGTCGTCAGCCCCGACGCCGCACCCGCGGTGGCCACGCCGGCCACCTCCTACGGTGTGTTCCGTCGCCCGGTGGAAACCACCGGCTGGAAGTCGTGGCTGTTCACCATTGACCACAAGAAGCTCGGCATCATGTACGGCGTCGTCGCCATGGCGTTCTTCGTCATCGGCGGTATCGAAGCCCTGCTGATCCGCCTGCAGCTCGCCGGCCCCGACGGCACCGTGTTGTCGGCCGATGCTTACAACCAGATGTTCACCATGCACGCCACCACCATGGTGTTCCTTTTCGTCATGCCGATGGCGGCAGCCTTCGCCAACTACATGGTGCCGCTGCAGATCGGCGCCCGCGACGTGGCCTTCCCCCGAATCAACGCGTTCGGTTTCTGGACGTTCTTGTTTGGCGGCCTGTTCTTGAACACCTCGTGGATCCTCGGTGGTGCCGCCGACGGTGGTTGGTTCATGTACGCCCCGAACTCCTCGGTGGCGTTCTCGCCGACCAACGGTGTGGACTTCTGGGCGCTCGGCCTGCAGATCACCGGTATCGCATCGCTCACCGGCGCCATCAACTTGATCGTCACCGTGATCAACATGCGCGCACCCGGCATGAGCCTGATGAAGGTACCCATCTTCACCTGGATGATCATGGTGGTGCAGTTCCTGTTGCTGTTCGCCATCCCGGTCATCACCGTCGCGCTGTTCCTGCTGATGTTCCAGCGCAGTTTCGATGCCACCTTCTTCTCGGTGGAAGCCGGTGCCGACCCACTGCTATGGCAGCACCTGTTCTGGATCTTCGGCCACCCCGAGGTGTACATCATCGTGCTGCCGGCCTTCGGCATCGTGTCCGAAGTGCTGCCGGTGTTCTCAAAGAAGCCGCTGTTCGGCTACCCGCTGGTGGTGTTCTCCGGTGCCGCGATCGGTTTCGTCGGCTGGGGCGTATGGGCCCACCACATGTTCGCGTCCGGCCTCGGCCCCATCTCAGTGGCGGTGTTCTCGGTGGCCACCATGGCTATCGCGATCCCCACCGGCGTCAAGATCATCAACTGGGTGATGACCATGTGGGGCGGCAAGTTGAAGTTCACCGTGCCCATGCTGTACGCGGTCGGTGTGATCGTGCAGTTCACCATCGGTGGTCTGTCCGGCGTCACCCACTCGGTTGCGCCGTCGGATACTCAGCAGACCGACACCTACTACATCGTGGCGCACTTCCACTATGTGATCTTCGGTGGCGCCGTGCTCGGTCTGTTCTCCGGCCTCTACTACTGGTGGCCGAAGATGTTCGGCAAAATGCTGAACGAGCGCATGGGACGCTGGAACTTCTGGCTGACCATCATCGGCATGAACCTCACCTTCGGCCCGATGCACGTGCTGGGTCTGCAAGGCCAGCCCCGACGCATGTACGTGTGGACGGAGAACCGCGCCGGCGACGGATTCTTCAACATCGGGTTCTGGAACCTGATCGCCTCTATCGGTGCCTTTGTACTTGCCCTCGGCGTGCTGCTGTTCTTCGTGAACATCTACGTGTCGCATCGCAAGGGCACACAGAAAGCGCCGCTCGACCCGTGGGATGCCCGCAGCCTCGAGTGGATTACCACCAGCCCGCCGAAGGAGCACAACTTCGACCGGACCCCCACCGTGGGCCACCTGGACGAGTTCTTCCATCGTAAGTATGAAGACCGCGGCGAGGGCGATCACCACGACTACCACCAGGTGGCCACCGCTGAAGAGATCATCGCCGAAGAAGAGGCCAAGGGAGACAGCCACATCCATCTGCCGTCGCCGTCGTACTGGCCGATTCTGCTGTCGCTCGCGCTGCCGATCATGGCCTATGGCGTGATCTACAACATCTGGCTGATCGTTGGCGGTGCCGCACTCGCCCTGTTGTCGATGTACGGCTGGGGTATGGAACCTCACACCGCTCCCGACGACGACTACGACCCGCCGGCTGCCGGCACCGAACTGGAGGTCGCCGCCCATGGCTGACACCGCCGTGGCTCCGGCCACCGGACATGACGCCCACGACGACCACGGCGCGCATCACTCCTCCACTGGCCTGTCCAACAACAAGTTGGCGATGTGGATGTTCCTCGGGTCGGAGTGCCTGCTCTTCGGCGGCCTGATCTCCACCTACATGCTGTACCGCGGTCGGCACTCGGAGAACCTCGGCCCTGACCAAGTGTGGGACATCCCCTTCACCTCGGCATCGAGTTTCGTGCTGCTCATGTCGTCGCTCACCATGGTGCTCGCCGTGTCATCGGCTCACCGCAAGGACGACCGCAACACCAAGGTCTGGTTGATGGTGACGGCTCTGCTCGGCGCACTCTTCGTTGCCGGTCAGGTGTACGAGTTCACAACCTTTTACCGCGAAGGTCTCGGCTTCACCACGAGCCTGTTCTCGTCCAGCTTCTACACGCTCACCGGTTTCCACGGTGTGCACGTCACCGTTGGCATCATCATGTTGACCTCCTTGGTTGGCATGATCGGCAAGAACCGAGTGCCCGGGGATAAAGCAGAAACCGTGGAGCTGTTCGGCTTGTACTGGCACTTCGTTGACGTGGTGTGGATTCTGATCTTCACCCTCGTCTACCTGATCCCGGCCTGACGCCCACCAGCGAGGACATCATGACCGTCACCGACACCGACCAGCATCACAACACCCACGAGGGCGAATCTCACGGCCTGTCCGACATGGGCTACGTGAAGATCGCCGTCTTCCTTGCCGCGGTAACCGCCATCGAGGTGGCGCTCAGCTACACCCAAGATCAACTCGGTGCCGCATTCCTCCCGCTGCTGCTGATTCTCATGGGTGTCAAGTTCTTCTGCGTGATCTTGTACTTCATGCACCTGAAGTTCGACTCGAAGTTGTTCGGTTTGATGTTCTACATCGGCATGTTCTTAGCCATTGGCTGTTACGGCGTGTTCTTGCTGAGCATGCACTTCTTCTCGTCCTGACCCGCACGGGTCACGGTCGCCCCCCACCCCCGGAGACGACATGGTCGCCCAGACCGACAACTGGAACCTGAACCCGTGGGATTTCGTGGCGCACCCCGAGGTGTGGCTGCTCGTCGGCTTCCTGACTGCGGCATACATCTACACCGTCCGCGTCATCGGCCCTAAGGCCGTGCCCGCCGGGCAACCGGTCGTCACGCGACGCAATCTGTACGCCTTTGGTGCGGCCATGGCGCTGCTGTGGGTGTCATCAGATTGGCCTGTGCACGACATCAGCGAGGACTATCTGTACTCGGTACACATGGTGCAGCACATGGCCCTCAGCTTCTTTATCCCACCGCTTGCACTGCTGGCCACTCCGGCGTGGCTGATGCGGATTCTGATCGGTGACGGTGGCCTGTATCGCGCGGTGCGCTGGCTCACCCGCCCCGTCGCCGCCGGTGTGGTGTTCAACGGTGTGGCCATGCTCACCCACATCCCGCTGCTGGTGAACGCCTCCGTCGGTGATGGCTTCTGGAACGGCGCGTTGCACTACGGGCTGCACGTGGCCGTGGTGGTGACCTCGTTGCTGATGTGGATGCCGGTCGTCGGGCCCATCGAGGAGTTCCGCATTGGTCTCGTCGGCAAGATGATCTACCTGTTCGCCCAGTCGATTGTGCCCACCATTCCTGCTGCCTGGCTCACATTCGCCGAAGGCACCGTGTACACCGCCTACGAAGTACCGCTGC
>JAFMNE010000049.1:0-9132 GCA_017859395.1 Ilumatobacteraceae bacterium
TGGGGACGCTCGTGTGGAGCCTGGGATGAGAATCGAACTCACGACCTACGCATTACGAGTGCGTTGCTCTACCGACTGAGCTACCCAGGCGAACGGCGACCGAGGTTATCCGGGCAGGGGCAGCGACCACACCAGCCGCTGAAGGGCGAGGGCCGAGTTCACATTGCGACCCAGAGCGGCTGCGGTGTCATCGATTGCGCTGATGGCCTGCGCGGCATCATCAGGGGAGATCCGGCCAGTCACCATGGCATCGCGGTACGCAGCCGACAGCGTGGCGAGTCCGGCTCGTAATTCGTCGGTGAGAAAGCGGCGCAGTTCGCGCTTGTGGCGTTCCTCAAGGCGGGTCTTGCCGCTGCCCCGCTCGCCATAGCGAGCAATTCGCTCGGTGAGTTCATCGGCCTCTGCCTGTTGGCGTTCACGCATCGGTGCGGCGGCCGCGTCGATCATCGCCTCGATCTGATCAACGAGTTCGGCGGCGCGGTTGCCGCTGCCATCGAGGTGGTGGAGAGCATTGGCGAATACGGCACGGCGCTCGGCGAGCGCCGGGTCGGTGGCGAGTACCCGTGCACGATCGAGATCGCCGAGCGCGGCAGTTGCAGCGAGTTCAGCGGCCTGGGGATCGATGCCGTCGGCGACAAGTGCCGCGGCGACGGTGGCGTCGGTGATCACGCGGAAATCCACGCGGACACATCGTGAGGCGATGGTGACGAGCCCCGGAGGCACTGATTCGGCGAGGATGATGAAACGTGTGCTCGGCGGTGGTTCCTCGATCGTTTTGAGGAGCCGGCCGGCGGCCATGTCGGCAACGAGGTGGAACTCGTGGAGGATGAGCACCTTGATCGCAGCTTCGGTTGGGCTGCGCCACGCCCGTTCGATGATCGCGTCGGCCTGCTCTTTGGCGATGGACGCCCCGGCTCGCTGCACTTCGATCACATCGGGGTGCTCACCGCGCATCACGAGTCGGGCGTCACGGGTATCGGCGTCGTCGTCGCCGGTGATCATCGCTGCGGCGAAGGCACGGGCTGCCTGCTCCGTGGTGGAACCGTGCGGCCCCACGAAGAGGTACGCATGAGTGGGGTCGGTAGCGGCGCGACGCAACCGGTCGACAGCATGTGACTGCCCGATCACGGCATCCCACACGCTGGTCATCACCAACCGGTCCGAGTGGTGATGGCGGCACGGATACTGGCTGCGACCACGGTGGGGTCGTCGGTGGCACCCACCACGATCCAACGGTCAGGGTCGGCGGCGGCCATCTCGGCGAATCCGGTGCGCACGCGGGCGTGAAAGCCCTCACCGGCACGTTCGAAACGATCCAGGTCGCGGTCGCGCATGCGTTGCGCGAGCACCGCTGCGGGCGCATCGAGTAAGACGACCAGATCGGGCCACAGCCCACCGACGGCCCATTCGTTCACGCGGCGGACATCGTCGATCGGCAGTCCACGCCCCCATCCCTGATAGGCGAGCGTGGAGTAGACCGACCGGTCGCTCACCACATGGCGGCCCGCGGCCAGAGCGGGACGCACCACCGTGGCGATGTGCTGCGCACGGTCGGCGGCAACGATCAGCGTTTCGGCACGATCATCAAGGTCGGTCACGTCGACATCGTGGAGAATGTCGCGCAGTCGCGCACCGATGGCGGTGCCACCGGTCTCGCGGGTGAGAACCGCACCGAGGTCATCGGCGAGGAGTCGGGCCTGGGTGCTCTTGCCGCAGCCCTCTGGACCCTCGAACGAGACATAGAGCGGGCGGGACACCTCAGCCCTTCTTCGCTGCGCGCTTCTTCGCCGCCGACTTTTTCGGCGCGGTCTTCTTGGCCGTTGATTTCTTGGCCGCGGTCTTCTTGGCGGCGCGCTTCTTCGTCGATGGGCCTTGTTCGCGGCGGATTGCCAGCAACTCGAAGGCGCGCTCGGGTGTCACCTCTTCGATGCGGTCGCCTTTGCCGATCGATGCGTTCGTCTCACCGTCGGTCACGTACACGCCGAAGCGCCCGTCGCGTGCCACCACCGGTCGCCCCGATACCGGGTCGTCGCCAAAGGCGCGCAACGGCCCGGCGGCTGCACGCGCGCCACGTTTGAACACCTTGGGCAACTGGAAGATCCGGACCGCTTCATCGAGGCCGATGGTCAGCAGTTGCTCTTCGGAGTCGATGGTCCGGAAATCGCCGCTCTTCACCACGTACGGGCCATAACGACCGTTGTTGGCTTCGATCGTGGCGCCGTCGGCCGGATCGACACCGAGGGTTCGGGGCAACTGGAGAAGTTGGATGGCCTCATCGATGGTGATCCGCTCGAGCGACATGGTCGAGAACAAGCTGGACATCTTGGGCTTGTCGAGCCCGGGTGGCAGTTCGTCGGGGGTGCCCCATTGCACATATGGCCCGTAGCGGCCGTTCTTGGCGAAGACGGGCAGACCCTCCCAGTGGCCGATCGGTTCGTCGCTTTTGGGCATCGACAGCAGTCGGAGGGCCTCGTCGCGTGTGAGCTCGTCGGGAGGCAGATCGTCGGGAATGCCCACCGTGTCGTCGCCGCGTTTGATGTACGGCCCGTAGCGGCCCGGCTTGGCGACGATGTCCACGCCGTCGTCGTCGACGGCGATGCGGAACGTGTTGATCGCGGCCGCATCGATCTGGTCGAGGTTTTCCTCCACCAGCCGTTTCAGGCCCGGCAACATGTCATCGCCCCAGTAGAACGATTTCAGCCAGTCGTCTTTCGAGCGCTGGCCATCGGCGATCGCGTCAAGGTCGGCCTCGATGGTGGCGGTCAGTTCGTAGTCGACGAGGTCGGGGAAGTGATCCTCGAGGAGGCGCACCACAGCGAAGGCCGTCCAGGTGGGCACCAACGCCTGGCCCTTCTTCCACACGTAGCCACGGTCCTGCACGGTCTGGATGATCGACGCCCACGTCGAGGGGCGACCGATGCCGAGTTCTTCGAGTCGCTTCACCAGGCTGGCCTCGGTGAAGCGGGCCGGGGGGTTGGTCGAGTGGCCGTTCGGCGTCACCGCGGCCGTCGGCACCGTGTCACCTTCGTGCAGTTCGGGCAGCAGGGTCTCGTCGTCGCGGCGGTCGTTGTCGTCATCACCCTCGGTCGCGGCTTCGAGCACGGCGCGATGGCCGGTGAAGGTGATGGTGGTGCCACTGGCGGCGAACTCACAGTCGGTCGACTCGTGGGTGGACGTGCCGCCGAGGCGCACGCTGACGGTGACACCGCGTGCATCGGCCATCTGTGAGGCCAAGGTGCGCTGCCACACCAGCGTGTACAGCGCGAGGTCTTGTCGGTTCAGTTCCGATGCCACCGCCTCGGGCGGACGGAATGGCGTGGTCGGGCGGATCGCCTCGTGGGCCTCTTGAGCGTTCTTCGACGACGACGTGTACTGCTTGGGTGCTGACGAGAGATAGTCGTCGCCGTAGCGGTCGCGGATCGCGGCACGTGTTGCGGCCATGGCCTCGTCGGACAGCACGGTGTTGTCGGTACGCATATAGGTGATGAACCCGCGCTCGTACAGGCTCTGGGCGATGCGCATGACTTGAGATGACGACAGCCGCAGCCGACGCCCACCCTCTTGTTGCAGGGTGGACGTCATGAACGGTGCGCGTGGCGACGAGCGGTACGGCTTCTCCTCCACGCTGCGGACAGCGATGGTGGCGGTGCTGAGCCCGTCGGCGAGGGCGCGGGCGCGGGCCTCGTCGAGGGCGACCACCTGTGCATTCGGAACGCCACGGTCGTCGAAGTCGCGACCGGTGGCCACCTTCTGGCCACCGACGCCGACCAGTCGCGCAGTGAATGCGGGTCGAGTGGCGGTGTCGAGGTCGATGTCCCAGTAGTCCGCGGAGACATGGTCGATGCGTTCTTGTTCGCGTTCGACGATGAGGCGGACGGTGGGGCTCTGCACCCGCCCTGCCGACAGCCCACGGTTCACCCGGCGCCACAGCACCGGCGACACCTCATAGCCGTACAGGCGGTCGAGAATGCGGCGGGTCTCGGCAGCGTCAACGAGGCCTTGATCGATCTCGCGTGGGTTGTCGACGGCGTGCTGAATGGCGGCGGCGGTGATCTCGTGGAACACCATGCGACGCACCGGCACCTTCGGGCGTAGACGCTCCATCAGGTGCCATGAGATGGCTTCGCCCTCACGGTCTTCGTCGGTGGCGAGATACAGCGCAGAGGCATCTTTCAGCGCGGCTTTGAGTTCGCGCACCACCTGTTTGCCGCGCTCGGTGAGTTCGTAGTTCGGCACGAAACCGTTGTCGACATCTACCGCGAGGCCCTTGGACGGCAGGTCGGCGATATGGCCAACGGAGGCCCGCACATCAAAGGCGTCGCCCAAGAACTTGGTGATCGTCTTGGCCTTGGCAGGCGACTCGACGATGACCAATGGGCGTCCACCGGCGGCGGTGGCATCGGAAGAGGTGGTGCTCATGTCGATTGGGAGTGTGTCGCACGGGGTGCGTGCTGGCAACGTCTCACCGTAATGTGCCCCCGTGACAGCGACGGGTCGACGTTCCGTGTGGATCCTCGCAGATCAATGTCATTCCGAGTTGGCGCATCTGCGCGGCACCTCTCCTGACGAGACCGATGTGCTCTTCGTCGTTGCCCTCGACAAGTTGCGCGCTGCGCCGTGGCATCGCCAGCGCCTACACCTCATCCTCACCACGATGCGCCGTTTTGCGGTCGAATTAGCAGGTGTCGGATACCGGGTCGACTGGCGGGTGGCATCGTCAATGGCCGCTGGCGTCGATGCGCATACCGCTGCGTTCGCACCGGAACGGTTACGGGTCATGCAATCATCGAACCGCGCAGGGGCGAGCCTCATCGATCGGTTGGCGCAGCGCCACGGCGACCGCATCGATGTGGTGCCTGACGACCGGTTCTTGTGCTCGGTGGAGGAGTTCTGCGCCTGGGCTGCCGCCAATCAACGTCGCGACGGCTCGCTGTTGATGGAGGACTTCTATCGGTGGCAGCGACGCCGACTGGGCATCCTCGTCGACGCCGACGGTGAGCCCGAGGGTGGAGTGTGGAACCTCGACCATGAGAATCGTCTGCCACCGCCGCGTGACGGCGGCACGTGGCCGGAGTCGCCACGTTCCACCCCCGACGGGATTGACGAAGAGATCGCTTCCTTCATCGACGGTGTCGACGGGGTGACGCTGACAGGCGCGCCGTGGGACGGCACCTGGGCCACCGACCGCGCCGGTGCGCTCGCCCGCGTTCAACATTTCATTGCCCACGGTCTCGAAGGGTTCGGCCCCTATGAGGACGCGGTTGTCAGCCACCACTGGCACCTCAACCACTCGCTGATCAGCCCGTATTTAAACCTAGGTCTGTTGCATCCACGCGACGTCGTCGATGCCGTGCTGGCTGCCCACCGACGCGGTGCGCTGCCGTTGAATTCTGTCGAGGGCTTTATCCGCCAGATCATCGGCTGGCGCGAATACATCCACGGCGTGTACTGGTGGCGTGGAGCCGACTACGCGTCGGAGAACTTCCTCGATGCGACCGACCCACTGCCACCCGCATTTCGTGGCGAACCCACCGACATGAACTGTGTGCACCATGTGGCGCAGTGGGTGCATGACTATGGGTGGACCCATCACATCCCTCGGCTTATGGTGCTGGCCAATTTGGCGACGCTGGCTGGTGTGGATCCCGCTGAACTGCTTGGCTGGATGCACGCATCATTCGTCGATGGCGCCGACTGGGTGATGGTGCCCAACGTCATCGGGATGGGCACCTATGCCGACGGCGGGGCGATGAGCACCAAGCCGTATGTGAGTGGAGGCAACTACATCTCGAAGATGACCGACTTCTGTCGGGGTTGCACATTCGATCGCAGCGCCCGCGTTGGCGATACGGCATGCCCGTTCACCACCTTGTACTGGGATTTCTTGGACCGCCATCGCGAGCGGCTCGCGGGCAACCATCGCATGGGCCGTATGTACGCCAATCTCAACCGGTTGGGCGACATCGAGGAGATCCGGACCCGCGCAGTGCAGGTGCGCTCACGGTTAGCCTCCGGCACATTGTGAGTGGTGACCCGGGACTCGGCTGGAACGCACGCCTGGCCGAGTCGTGGGTGCAGGCGGGTTCGCCGGCCGCGCATGGGACGCCGGGCCGTGTTGCAGTTATCGACCGTGGGTGGTCCACGGTGTTGCGCAACGCCCACGATGCAGCCCCGTTGCGTGTTCGCAATATCGGCGCTGATGTTGCGGTGGGTGATTGGGTGGTGGTCGACGACAACGCCGAGCGCGTGGAACACATCGTGGACCGCACGTCGGCGTTCGTCCGCCGGGCCTCTCATGAAGGTGACCGCGCCGAGGCCGATGTTCTAGCGGCAAACGTCGATGTTGTGTTCTTGGTGCATGCGTTGACCGCACCCCCGAATCGTGGCCGGCTCGAGCGTGAACTGGTCCTTGCCTTCGATTCGGGTGCTGATCCGGTGGTGGTGCTGACCAAGGCCGACGTGGCCGATGATGCCGAGCGCACTCGAGTGGCGCTCGCTGAGATCGCACTCGGTGTGCCGGTGCTGGTGGCCTCGGGGGTGACCGGTGATGGCGTAGCCGACATCGCCACTCTCGGTGATGGTGGGCGAACTGTGGCCCTGCTCGGTGCATCCGGGGTGGGAAAGTCCACTCTTGTGAACGCGCTGCTCGGGTCGGATGTAATGGCCACTGCGGGCGTACGCGAGGGTGATCAACGCGGTCGTCACACCACGGTGGCGTCACGGCTGTTGCCACTTCCTGCCGGTGGGTGGCTCATCGATACACCGGGGTTCCGGGCGGTCAGTTTGTGGTTGTCGGGTCGCGGTATCGAGCGCGCCTTCGCAGATGTGTTCGATTTGATGGATCACTGTCGGTTCCGCGACTGCAAACATGATCGCGAGCCCGGTTGCGCGGTGCGTGCAGCTATCGATGAGGGCACGCTCGATGCACGCCGGCTTACGAGCCTGGAGACACTCGTCGCGGAGGAAGCCGCGGTCGAGGCCGAGCAGGAACGCCGCGAACGCATCGCGGATCGGCGCCGCGCCCCCCGTGGTGGTGTCACCGATGACAGCGACATCGACGATGTTGACGATGATGACCATGACGCCACCAGCGGCCCGGTTGACCTCTGAGCGTCGGGCCCGATGCGAGCCACGCCGGGCTGCATCGGTACTGTCGGGACCATGACAGCTCTTCCGTCCACCCCAGAGATGTACGACCTCCGCATGTCGGAGAAGGTGCGCCCGCTGTTCGACGCGGTGAAGGCGTTCATTGAAACCGAGATCGAACCGGCCACCGAGGAGTTCCATCGACTCGGCGAGGGTCGCGACGAGCATTGGGGCTACGGCGCCGGGCAGCTCGAACTTCTCGACTCGTTGAAGGCCAAGGCGAAAGAAGCGGGGCTGTGGAATTTCTTCCTGCCCGATGCCGAGAGCGGTGAGGGTCTGTCGAATCTCGACTATGCCTACATCGCTGTCGAGCTCGGGAAGAACCCGATCGCGTCAGAGGTCATGAACTGTGCGGCGCCTGATACCGGCAACATGGAAGTGCTCGAGCGCGTCGGCACCCCGGAGCAGAAGAAGCAGTGGCTGGAGCCGCTGTTGAACGGCGAGATCCGCTCTGCCTATGTCATGACCGAGCCCGATGTGGCGTCATCGGATGCCAAGCAGATCGCCTGCAGCGCGGTGCTCGATGGTGACGAGTGGGTGATCAACGGCGAGAAGTACTGGTCGTCGGGTGCGGGCGATCCGCGCTGCAAGATCATGATCGTGATGCTCGAGACCAACCCGGATGGGCCTCCGCACCGCCGTCAGTCACAGATTCTTGTGCCTCGCGACACCCCTGGTGTCGAGATCCGTGGCGCGATGCACGTGTTCGGTGAAGATGATGCGCCGCACGGTCACATGCATATCCGTTTCAACAATGTGCGCGTGCCGGCGACGAACATGCTGCTCGGTGAGGGGCGCGGTTTTGAGATCTCGCAGTTGCGACTTGGGCCAGGCCGTATTCACCACTGCATGCGCTCGGTCGGTGCTGCCGAGAAGGCGCTCGAGTTGATGGTGCGTCGTGGCCTCACCCGTGAGGCGTTCGGTAAGCGCCTGTCGAACCTGGGCAAGAACCCGGAAGTGATCGCCAAGGCACGCATTGAGATCGAGGCCATGCGCCGCATGGTGCTTACCGCCGCCAAGGCCATGGATGAGCTTGGCAATGCCGAGGCTCGCGTGTGGGTGAGCGCGGTGAAGGCCATGGTGCCGATCCGCACCTGCCAAATCGTCGATGAGGCCATTCAGATGCACGGTGCCACTGGCGTGTCTCAGTGGACTCCGCTGGCGCGGATGTATGCCTCGCAGCGGACCCTGCGACTGGCCGACGGCCCGGACGAGGTCCATTGGTTTGTGGTGGGCCGCTCCGAGATCGCCTCGCAGGAAGAGCACGCCAAGGGCTACAACCCCAAAGAAGCCTTCTACGAGAACGAGTCGAAGAAGCTCGACGGCGTCTTCTCCGGTCCCTGACCGGGCCAGTTCCAGTGGGCACCGCCGCGGTGCCATGAGCACGAGCCGACGATCATGTCGGGAGCTAACGCGGTGTACAGATGGGGAAACGTGTCGACCCGGCCGGTGGCAGGGTCGAGCACTACGTCCTCATGGGTGATGCCGGGTGTGGTTGCGGGTACGGCCCAGAGGCGTACCTCGTCACAATCGGCGAAGAACGTGGTGACCACGTGGCACAACTGGTCGCCGCGGGCGAGATGCACAAATCCGACCGCGTCGATGTCGAGCCCGCGGGTACTCGCCCGATAGTCGGCGCCAATCGTGACCTCAGGCGTCGTGATATGCCACAGGTGAGCTGCATCGTTGGGGTCGGGCGCGACGACCCGCGGGCTGTTGCTCATGTGCTTGTTTCACTCCTGCAGATTGACGAGTGTGTCGACGCCGAGACGCCGCAGCCGCGACGCCACCGTGCCGCCGGCGATGGTGGTGAGGTCGGCTCCGGCGGCGCGTGTGCGCTCAGCTAGTCCGAGGAGCATGCCCACAGCGCAATCATCGATGGTGGTGGCATTGCGCAGGTCGACGCAGATGATGCCATCAAGTCGGTTGGCCGCCGTGCGCAGAGCGGGTAACGCAGCCATGTCGACCGCTCCCTCGCAACGGATG
>JAFMNE010000049.1:9371-11693 GCA_017859395.1 Ilumatobacteraceae bacterium
TGGCGACCGCGGCGGCGTGCGCGGCATCACGCAGGATTGATTCCTCGGCGAGCCGCGTACTGCCGGTTGTGGTCACCGCAACCAGAGCGATGACCACAACCGCGATGACCGGCGTGACGATGGCGAACTCGACCGCGGCCTGGCCGCGAGCACCGTGGAGTCGGCGCACCGGATCAGGTCTGTTCGATGACGGCCCGCATGATGCGGTCGAAGAGTCGACCGATCATCTCGGTGCCGCCACCGGTAGTTGCCCATCCCACCACGATCAAGCCGATGAATGCTGCGGCCAGCAGCACGAGCGCGTATTCCGTGGTGGCTTGGCCGAGATCTGATCGGCCTCGCGCACTGGGGGTGGATGTGGGTGGTTGCAGCATGGGTCTCCTGTGTCACGGTGTGGTGCCGCGAACGGCGGTGAGGGCGGCGGCGACGGTGGGGACCAGCGCCACTGCGATAAAGGCCGGGAGGACACATACCGCGAGCGGTGCGGTGAGACGGATCGGCAAGGTGCGGATACGGGCACGAGTCGTGCTGTCGCGGATACGTGCCACATCGCCGGATGCGTCGACGAGAGCAGATGACAGCGCTGTGCCGGTCCGCTGCGCTGTTGCGAGTGATCCGACGGCGACCGCAATGTCGCTACCACATGTGCCGGTGAGCGCATCGATGGCATCGGCGATGAGCTCACCTTCGTCGCATCGCCGAACGATGTCGCGAAGTGCATCACCGGTGAGGCCCGTTGTCGTCGATGCCGTGTGACGCACTGCGGAGAGCAGCGACATCCCCGCGCTCACCCGAACGATCATGTCCTCGAGGGCGTCGAGCAGTTCATCGTCGTCGTCCACGCGGCGGGTGTCGGTCAACCGGCGGATCCACCACCATCCGGTGCCAGCCAGCAACATCCCGATACCGATGGTGAGCCGTCCCGCGGTCGAGGTCGCGTAGGCCCGTACGGTGGCTGAGGCGATGACTGCAACCCCCAACACCACGAGTGGCAGCACGGTGAGGACCATGGCCGACATCCGTGCCGATGCGGAGGCGACGGTGATCTCACGGCGTTGGTCGGCGCGTCGACGCAGTACCTGTTCGGCGCGGTTCAATGCTGGCGACACCGCGGAGCCTGAGGCGGTGGCAGCAGAGATGGCGGCGATCACCATCTGGAGATCGCGACTCACATTCGGTGCCATCTCGTCCAACGCTTCGTTCAGGCTGCGCTGGCGTTGTGTGGCGTCGATCGCTACGCGACGAACGGCGCTGATGTCATCGTGTGTCGTGTTGGTATCGGCGATCGCACCGGCGGTGCCGCGGCCGGCGCGATGGTGGCCGATGAGAGCGGCACACCAGTCAGCCACAGCGTCAGCGGGCGCGGTTGCGTCACCCCCCGATATCGGTGGCTGGCGCGGTGCGGGGTAGATGACGATTCGGTGGGCCATGGCAGCCACGGCCACTGCGGTGGCGGTGCGCGTGATCGTGTTGGTGAGATCGATCACAGCGATGGAGCACCACCGTGGACGCTGCCGACAACAGCAGGGTGGGTGGTCACCTGCTCGCCGTCGAGCGTGACCCGGCAGATGTCGGCGATACGTCGCTGGCCAGCCACGCGGTCCATGTGGATGATGACGTCGATCGAGCGAGCCAGTTGTTGGCGCACAACCGTGGTGGGCCAGGTGGGTGCTGCTCGGATCATCAGCGTTGTCAGACGCTCGAGGGCATCGCGGGCACTGTTGGCATGGCAGGTGGTGATGCATCCCCGATGCCCGGTGTTGAGGGCATGCACGAGAGCGATCACTTCGTCGCCGCGGACTTCGCCGACCACGATCCGGTCAGGACGCAGACGAAGAGCGGTGCGAACCAGGTCCTCGGCGCTGATCGTTGGGGTGCCCTCCGATGATGGTGGGCGTGTCTCGAGACGCACGAGATGGGTGTGCGACCCTGGAGGAAGCGACAACTCGTTGGTGTCTTCCACGGTGATGATTCGCTGCGTGGGGTCGGCACCGGTGCCGCATTCGGCGAGGAGCGATCGCACCAGTGTCGTTTTGCCGGCACCTGTGGCACCGGACACCACGATGTTGGCGCGGCGCCGCACCAGCGTGCGTAACACTCCCGCCGTGGAGCGGTCTCCGAAGGCGTCGAGTCGAGGGGTGGTCTGGCGGTGACGACGCAGAGCAACCTGCACTCCGCCAACTGCGACGGGAGGGCCGACGGCACATAGGCGTGCGCCTCCTTCGAGACCCACGTCGATGACGGGGTTCATGCGATCGAGGCGCCGGCCGCTTGCGGCCAGAATTCGTTCGAGTTCCACCTGCAGTGTGTGAGCGTCGATGT
>JAFMNE010000016.1 GCA_017859395.1 Ilumatobacteraceae bacterium
CCGATGGTGCGCGCGGTCTGCACCCAGAATTCTTGGCCGAGCAAACCGCACACGACGAGGCCCAGTGCGGTGCCGGTGGCAACCGTGAGATTTCGCACCAACCACGCAATCGCGAACATGATGCCTACGACGACCAGCCACGGGATCGACAACAAGAAGTTGTCCACAATGTTCTCGAGAAGGAACTCGAACGGCCAGGCGATGGCGTCGAGAAGTCCGCCAAGGTTCAGCGTTGTCCAGTTGACCGCTTCTTCAATCCATGAGCCAAACGGAATGAGGTACTCATCCAGCACCTCGTCATCGAGGATGCCGGGCCCACTGTCGTCTTGCATCAGCAACGTCACAAGAACACCTCCCGCTCGAACTCATCGATCAGTGACTCGACACGACCGAGTTCTTCCATGATGTGACGCGGGTCGAGGTTGCCGACCAAGCGACCGTCGTCATCGACCACGGCGATTGGCAGGCCACGGCCTGCGGAGGCGTACACCTCATTCAGCGTTTGGCGCGCACCGGCGGTGGCGAAGTCAGACCGCAGCGCATCCCCAAGGGAGTTGCTCCCCATCTCGATCGAGCGCAACCCGTCGGCGACGGTGAGCACCGCCACCGGGCGCCCGACATCGTCGACCACGAACGCACCGGCACGGTCCGATACGGCCCGCACGGCGTCACTCAGCGTGGCGGATCGATCAACTGGCTGCGGCTCCACCATGACGTCACTCACCATGATCACCCGACCCTGGTCAACGTCTTGAACGAACTCAGCGACGTAGCCTGTGGCCGGCTTCGTGAGGATCTCCTCAGGCGTGCCGATCTGCACAACCCGGCCGCCGCGCATGATGCACACTCGGTCGCCGATGCGCAGGGCCTCATTCAAATCGTGGGTGATGAACAGAATCGTCTTGCGCAGTTTCTTTTGGATGTCCATCATCTCGTCTTGCATCTGCCGACGAATGAGTGGGTCGAGCGCGCTGAACGCCTCGTCCATCAACAAGATGTCCGGGTCAGACGCCAACGCTCGCGCGAGACCGACACGCTGCTGCATGCCACCCGAGAGCTGTCCGGGCATCGACGTCGCGTAGGCTTGCAAGCCCACCAGGCTCAGCGCCTCAAGCGCGGCACGCTCGCGCTCGCGCCGGTCGACACCTTGGACCTCGAGCCCGTACGCAACGTTCGAGATCACGTTGTGGTGTGGGAACAGGGCGAAGTGCTGGAAGACCATGCCCATCTTTTCGCGACGGACCGCTTGGAGCGCCTTTCCCGACAGCGACTGGATATCGACGTCGTCAACCCACACATGCCCGGTGGTCACCGAATGCAATTTGTTGACCGTTCGGATGGCGGTGGACTTACCCGAGCCCGATAGGCCCATCACCACAAAGATCTCACCTTCAGCAACATCGAAATTGACATCGGCGAGCCCGACGACATGGTCGGTCCAGGTTTGGATATCGGTCTTTGATGCACCCTCGCGGGCGAGTTCCAACGCCCGCCCCCGGGGCTGTTCACCGAAGATCTTGTAGACGCCTTCAAGGCGTACTTTTGTCATCGAATCACTGCTCTCATGGAGTAGTCGGCACACGGGGAGGCCGCCGGCCAATCTCTGCATGGCGCCATCGTCATTGACAGCACTCACATGCACCCGTACGTATCGGTTGTGGGACACACCCTAGCGCACCGACGCCCGTACGCCGAATCATTCGGTGATCACCTGACCAAGGAATTAGTGACATGTGTCCAAGGAATCGCCCGGATAACTGCTGCCGTAGCCTGCGGACTATGAGCGCCCCGCATCGGATTGTCTCGCTGCTTCCGTCCGCCACGGAGATCCTCTTCGCGCTCGGCGTGGGAGACAACGTCATCGGAGTCACCTTCGAATGCGATACCCCCGCCGAGGCACGGACCCGACGCATCGTGTCGACATCCGCCATCCCAGATGGACTCACTCCCGGAGAGATCGACGCCATCGTGCGTGAACGAACTGCAGCCGGCGAGGACCTCTACCACCTCGAACGCGACGCCCTCGCCGATCTCAACCCTGACCTGATCGTCACCCAGGACCTGTGTGCGGTGTGCGCACTCGACACCGCAGAGGTCACCGATGCCCTCGCGCACCTTGGCTGCAGCAGCGATGTCGTCAGCCTCGACCCCAGAACCCTCGATGAAGTACTTGACACGGTTGCCACCCTCGGGGCCGCCGTCGGGCGCGCCGACGTAGCGGCCACGACCATTGCCGACTGCCGCGCACAACTCAGCAACCTCGCCTCACGCATGGCAACGACACCAACCCGACGGGTGCTGGTCGTCGAGTGGTGCACGCCCGTGTTCGGTGCCGGCCATTGGATACCCGAACTCGTGGTCGCTGCTGGGGGCGAACCGGTGCTTGCCGCCCCAGGTGCGCACTCACACCCAATCGACGATGACGAGGTGCGCGCCTGCGGCGCCGATGTCGTCATCATCGCTCCGTGCGGATTTGACACTGATGGCGCTGCCGATCAGGCACGCGCGATGATCGACGCCGGCGCCTTACCGCCCGGAGCCGACGTCTGGGCGATCGATGCGGACCATCTCATCGTGCGGCCCTCACCAGCACTCGTGCAGGGCGCTCAGGTGATCGCGCAGATCCTTCACCCCAACCTCGCGGGCACACCCGCAGCCGATCACGCGCTCTTCGTCGGGCAGTCCTGACCACCGCGCAGACCTGCACGCGCGAGCAGCCGCGAACAAACCGGCGTCGCTGATCAGCGACGGCTGCCGCGACGACGCGCGGCGCGGTTAGGTGCGCCACGGTTAGGTGCGCCACCGCCCGTGCGTCGACTTGCCGCGGGCCGAGATGGTGACGCGGCCCCCACTCGATACGGCTTCGCCCGGAACCACAGGTTGCATGCCCACTTCTCGCCCGCGGTCACTGGCATCCCACCATGTAGCGAGGCCTCGTGAATATTGGTGTGCTCATCGCAGATGTTGTGGAAGATGACCAGGCGACCCGGTTCGGCATCCACCTCGAGTTCCAGCTTCGGGAAGCTCGTGCCACCACCGCCAGACGGCTCATTGAGATACATCAGCGCCGTCAGAACCCGTTGGCCGCCGTTCTCGGTGCGCAGCCGTCCCTTCTCGGTATCGAGGCGCCATCCGTCGTAATGCGGGCGGTACTCCTGGGTCTCGGCGTAATGCACCACCTGCATCGACTCACTGTGATGGACCGGAATGCCCACCATCGCTCCCACCCGGTCGACGACGCCGCGCACAATCTCGGAATCGTCGTAACGCACCCATGCCACTGACCCGGTGCGTGCCTCACTGGTGGTGTTCTGCCGTGTGGATGTGACCTTGGCAGAATCGAGACGAGGTCGAGCGAGGCCGATGATGTGCTCACACTCGTCATCGGTCAAGAACTGCGGCACCGACCAGACCAGCGGGTCGTCGGCCAAGCGCTCACCGATGTCGTACCCCTCGCGCAACCTCACCGGCGCATCTTCTCACACCATGACGTCCTCGCCCAGCCGCAATCGGCGCCGCGCAACGTCAGCGGAACAGATCGCGACTGGTGTCGCGCAACACCGGAGCCATCGTCGCGGAATCATCGACGACATGTTCAACACCGCGCACAACGCCCACAGGAATACGCGATGTGTTGCCCTTCACCAACTCGGCTGCGGCTGCGACTTCGTCCACGACGCACAACTCCTGCACCCGGAACTCATGTCCGTGAGGGTCGACCTCGCCGATGTACGAACGCATCGGCGCCATGCCGGCCACGCCGATCGCGATATCGGTCTGGCCCTCGCGCCATGGCCGGCCAAAGGTGTCACTGATGATCACCGCCGCCGACACGCCTGCAGCGGCGAATCCGGCACGAATCGTGCGGGCCGATGCATCCGGGTCAACAGGCAGCAGCACCAACCGGCCATGTGCGCCCGACGATGACTGGTCTACACCAGAGTTCGCACAGATGAACCCGTGATGCGTTTCGGTGATCAGAACCGGCCCAAGCTGGCGCACCACCCGCGCCGATTCGGCCAACACCACCTCCACAACACGAGGGTCCTTCTCCCAGCGCTGCGACCAGTCACGCGCAAATGCCCCCGGTGTGATGTCGCCAAGTTCTACCGTGCGACCCTCCGCCTTCGACACGATCTTCGAGGTCACCACGACGATGTCACCATCGATAATCGGTGTGTCGGCCGCGCGGGCTGCGTCGAGGATCATCGCAGCAAGATCATCACCGGGAGTGATCTCGGGAAGCCCTGGAACAGGATGAATCTGTACGAACACGGCGTCACGGTAACGCGGTAGCGTGGCGTCATGCGTCACTGGTCGCCACGTCGCTGGATGGCTGCCGCGGGTGGCAGCGTCGTGGTCGGCCTCGCGCTCGGCCTGCCCACCGATGTGGTGCCGAACCCGGTGTTCTCCCGACCGGTCGACGTCACGTGGTGGTCGTACCCGGTGCTGGTGATCAGCGCGATCCTCGGCGGGTTGTTGCTAGCCACCTATGTGCGCGAACCCGTACCCGGCGATGACGGTGCCACGCAGGATGCCGAACTCGCGGAGCGACCGAGTCGGCTCGGTACCGCCGGCGGATTGCTCTCGTTCTTTGCGATCGGCTGCCCGGTGTGCAACAAGATCGTCGTTGTGGCCATCGGCACCACCGGTGCCCTGGACTGGTTCGCCCCCACACAGCCGCTGCTCGCCGTGGGCTCCCTGGTGCTGTTGACAGTGGCGCTGCGGCAACGCCTCCGCAGCGCGCAGGCCTGCAGCATTCCGGCCCGATCACGCGAAGCAGTCGTCGATGCGGGCAACATGAACCGATGAGCACCCTCGACAACGTCTCAGAGATCTTCGACGCCGACCGGTGGGAACCAGTGCCGGGCTTCGACCTCGCCGACATCACCTATCACCGGGCGCGCGATATCGGATGCGTGCGCATCGCCTTCGATCGTCCCGAGGTACGCAACGCATTCCGCCCACACACGGTGGACGAGCTGTACCGCGCCCTCGATCACGCACGGATGAGTCCCGACGTGGGATGTGTGCTGCTCACCGGCAACGGCCCGTCCCCACGCGACGGCGGCTGGGCATTCTGTTCTGGCGGCGATCAACGCATCCGTGGGCGCACCGGCTACCAATACGCCTCCGGTGACACCGCCGACACCGTCGACCCCGCACGTGCGGGCCGCCTGCACATCCTCGAGGTGCAACGTCTCATCCGTTTCATGCCCAAAGTGGTGATCTGCGTGGTACCCGGGTGGGCGGCCGGTGGCGGCCACAGCCTGCACGTCGTCAGCGACCTCACCATCGCCAGCCGTGAACATGCACGCTTCAAACAAACCGATGCCGATGTGGCCTCGTTCGATGGCGGTTTCGGCTCGGCATACTTGGCACGGATGGTCGGGCAAAAATATGCCCGCGAGATCTTCTTCCTGGGTCGCGAGTACACCGCCGAACGCATGCAAGAGATGGGAGCGGTCAACGAGGTCGTCGACCATGCCGACCTCGAGGCCACCGCATTGCAATGGGCCGCGGAGATTTGCGCGAAGAGCCCAACCGCGCAGCGCATGCTGAAGTTCTCGTTCAACCTGGTGGACGACGGCCTCGTTGGCCAGCAGGTATTCGCGGGAGAGGCCACACGTCTGGCCTACGGCACGGACGAAGGGGTGGAAGGTCGCGACGCCTTCTTGGAGAAGCGTCCGCCCGACTGGTCTGGGTTCCCCTACCACTTCTGACCGCCGTCTCGATGGGCACCCGTATCGCGATCGACAACCCCGACGACGACCGTCTCGGTGTCTTTCGCCTGCGCGAACGCGGTCTCACGAATCGGGCCGACAAACGCGACGACACCGGCGCCGGCATGTTCTTGGCCGAAGGCGACCTGGTGGTCACCCGCGCCTATGAAGCCGGGTGCGTGCCCGTCGCCGCACTCGCCGACGCCGACCGGGTGCCGGCCATCGCCGACCTACTCGACTGCGCGGTGTATGTCGGTGGTGATGCGGTGCGCGCAATGGTGACCGGCCTCGGCATGCCGCACCCGATCGTGGCGGTGTTCGAACGCCCCGGCCGGCCATCGGCGAGCGCCCTGCTCGCTCGCAGCCACCGACTTGTCGTCGCTGAACGCGTGGACAACCCGGCCAACATCGGCGGCATTGTGCGCAATGCGGCAGGGCTTGGCTGGGATGGCCTTCTGCTTGATGCCACCAGCGCCGACCCGTTGTCACGACGGGCCCTTCGGGTGGCGATGGGCACCGCATTCGCTCTGCCACACGCACGCACACGCGACCTCGTCGACGTTCTTAGCGATCTCGATGACGCCATCGACCTCTTGGCCTTGACTCCCGACAACAATGTCCCCGCCATTGACGATGTGGCCGCCACGCTCGACCCGCAACGCCCACGCGCCGTCCTGATCGGTGCCGAACGCAGCGGTCTCAGCGAGGCGCTCCTCGCCTGCGCTCGCCCGGTACGTATCCCGATGGCGGCCGGCGTCGATTCACTGAATGCAGCCGCGGCCTCGGCTGTGGCGTGTCACGTATTGCGCTGACGCCGACGCCGGCGAGTTGATCCTCCCGCAGGCGTGTCCCAGCGGAACCGCCGTAGGGCAATCAACATGCCACCCACACCCCACGCGAGCACGACGAGGAGCGATCCGATATCGGGCGATGTCGCTGCTGCGGTTGGATGGAATGCAGCCTGGAACGACTCCACGAACGGTTTCAGCGGAAACACATCCCCGATGACATCGAGCCACCGCGGAGGATCATCGAGTGGAATGAACACATTCGACACGAAGGCCAACGGCAAGATCGTGGCATTGGCCACCGACGAGGCCGCGCTCGCTGTGGGAACTGCGGATGCCACCGCCGTGCCGAGGGCCGCGAAACAGACCACCGACACCACAAAGGTGACCGCGGCGGCCGGCAGCGCCGATGGTGTGATCTCGAGGCCGTAGGCCACAACACCAATCAGCAACATGAATATGGCCCCGATCGTCGCGATGATGACCGCCGCCGCGAGATGACCGCCGAGGTACACCCACACTGGCAGCGGCGTCGACCGCCACCTCGTCAGCACCCCTTCCTCACGCCGAATCGGCAACATATTCGCCACGTTCGTGTAGGTGGCCGACACCGCGGTGAACGCGGCCAGCGCCCCGGTGTAGAACTGCCGCGTCGGCCACTCGCCCCCATCGGCGAGAGCCGTTCCATTGCCAAAGACGGCGTTGACGACGACCAGGATCACGACCGGTAACGCCAACGTGAAGAACACCGCTGCGGGTACCCGCACGAACATCGCCACCTGATGTCGTGTCTGCCGCGCGAGCAGGCCAACAGACGACGGCCACGGGCCCCGATCAACCATGACCGCTGCCTGAGTGATCATCTGAAATCAGATCGATGAATGCGTCTTCGAGCGATGGAGCGCTGATCTCCCAATCGTCCACCGTCACGCCATGTCGTCCCGCTGCTTGCACCAGCGCCGCCACCAGATCAGCGATGCTCATCGACGAGAACACGTGATGCGAACCAACGACCTCCACCCCGTCGTGCAGACCCGACACGGCCTCCACAACCACATGGGTGTCCGGCCCGTCGAGACGCACGACCACGCGGCCGTGTGAGCCCCGACTGCGGATGTCATCGGGCGTGCCCTCCAACACGATGCGACCCCGTGACATCACTCCGATCCGGTCGGCCAAATGTTCGGCTTCATCGAGATAGTGGGTGGTCAGCAGCACCGTTGTTCCATCCGAACACAGCGTACGAACCAGATCCCACGCACGTCGGCGTGCCGACGGATCGAAACCCGTGGTCGGTTCGTCGAGGAAGAGCACCTCGGGACGGCCGACGATGCCAAGAGCCATATCGAGCCGGCGCCGCTGCCCACCCGACAAGGTGTCGATGCGCGCGTTGGCCGAGCCCGCCAGATCGACAAGGTCGAGTACGTCATCGACGGAACGAGGCGACCGGTACACCGACCCGTAAAGGCTCACCGCCTCTGCCACTCGCAGTTCGGATTCCACTCCGGAGGACTGCAACACGATGCCGATGCGATCTCTGAGCACACGCCCCGCAGCACCACCCACCGCCGGGTCGTGACCCAGCACACTCACCTCACCAGCAACCCGACGACGATGACCTTCGAGAACCTCGACCGTGGAGGTCTTGCCAGCGCCGTTCTCACCGAGAAGGGCGTAGACCTCGCCGCGGCCGATGGCCAGATCGACACCGTCGACGGCACGCAGCACACCCGTAGGTGTTCGGTATTCGACGACGAGACCTCGCGCACAAATCGCCGCCATGCCGGTCGCACTCACGGCCGCAGGCCCATTGGGGCGTCATTGCGTAAGTGGTCTGCGGCGGGCACGAAATAGCCCAACAACTCCGCAGCAATCTCGGGCCCATCATCACGGCCGTCGCAGACCACCCGCACGGCCTCGGCCATGTGCACGAGCCAACGATCTCGTTCAGCTTCACCGACAGTGAAGGGCATATGACGCATCCGCAGGCGCGGATGGCCACGCTGTTCCATGTAGGTCTGCGGACCGCCCCAGTACTGAATGAGGAACAACCGCAACCGCTCACGGGCCGGACCCAAGTCGGGATAATCCGGATACATGGGTGCCAACACCTGATCGGTGGCAACCCCGTCGTAGAAGGCGTCGACCAGGGCGGTAAAGAACTCCTGCCCCACCCGCTCGTAGAGCATCGGCTGGTCGTCCACGTCTCCAGCCTACGGTTTGGGCCAGCGCGCCTCAGGTGTCGTATGTGGGATCGTCGAGATCGGCGAAAATGTCACCCAGGCCACCGCTCACACGATCGGGGAACTGCGGGGGCCGCTTGGCGAAGAACGAATCGATGCCTTCGCGGACATCATCGGAACGTCCACGTTCGGCGATACCCCGGCTGTCCATGCGGTGCGCCACCATTGGATGGTCGGCTCCGAGCATTCTCCACATCATCTTGCGGGCGACCGCCACCGACACCGCCGAGGAGTTCTCCGTCATTCGACGCGCGAGCGTCATCGCTGCGGGGAGTAGATCATCGGGAGCGTGCACCGAGCGCACCAATCCACCATCGAGCGCCTCGTCGGCGTCGAAGACCTCGCCTGATGCCACCCACTCCATTGCCCGCGATATGCCAACAAGACGCGGGAGGAACCAACTCGATGCCGCCTCGGGCACGATGCCCCGCCGGGAGAACACAAAACCGAACCGCGCCGACGTCGAGGCCAGGCGCACATCCATGGGGAGGGTCATGGTGACACCCACACCGACCGCGGCACCGTTGATCGCCCCGATGACCGGCTTCAGCGAGTCAAAGATTCTCAACGACACCGTGCCGCCACCATCACGTGGCACACCATTTGCGCCCATGATCTCCGAACCCCCCTTGGCGAACGTCTCGGTACCCGATGACAGATCGGCACCGGCACAAAAGGCGCGGCCCGCGCCGGTGAAAATCACCGCGCGCACGTCATCGTTGGCATCGGTGTGATCAAGAGCGTCGATGATCTCTGCGCGCATCAACCCGGTGAAGGCGTTCATCTTGTCGGGTCGCGACAACGTGATCACGGCGATGCCGTCATCGATGTCGAGGCTGATGTGTTCGAAGCTCCCAGGGCCACTCATGCGACCATGTTGGCCGCCAAGACCGGCGCAATCGCGATCGGAGTGTGGAGCACCCAACCTCAGACGTCGAGGAACCGCGACGCGGCTGTGCCCGAGCCAACCGTGCCGACAAGAGCACCAAAGGCAACGAGGATCGCGGCCACCCGCCACTCGTAGCCATCAACCACGACAAGTGCGGTCATTCCTGAATTCACAGGGAATTCAGCGACACCAGCGGTCCACCGGTCGTTGATGAACCACATCGCCCCCGACGCGATCGCACCGCCCGCCACCCCATGGATGAGCCCTTCAAGCATGAACGGCAGCCGGATGAACCAGTCCGTGGCTCCCACGAGTTTCATCACTTCGATCTCGCGGCGACGCGCGAACATGGCCGTGCGGATCGTGTTCCAGATAAGTAGCGACGCAGCTGCCATCAGCGCCACCCACAACCCGGTGGTGTAGGTCGACACAAACCCCTGCAGACGTGAGATCAGATCGAGCTGCTCTTCTGCGAGCTGCACCGAATTCACGTTCGGCAGTTCCAGATACCGGTCGCGGAGGCCCGACAAGATGTCGACCTCGGTGGCATCGAGAGGCACCACCTTGAACTGCGTAGGGATATTTGTGGCGTCCAGCAGGGCGCGGGTCTGCGGGTCGCCGGCGAAGAGTCGATCGGCATCACCAAGCGAACACGTCACGTCGCAGTACTGCCACGAATCGATGGTGATACCTTCTTGCTGGGTGAGGGCAGTCTCGATAACCCCCCGCTGGGCGTCATCCACGCCCGCATTCACGTACACGATCATTTCGACACCGCCCTCCCACTGGGCGAGCAGGTTGTCGAAGCCATGCTGGATCACCAGCGTCAGACCAAAGATCAGCAGCGACACCGCGGCGGTGATGATAGCCGCCACCGTCAAGGTGATGTTGCGTTGCAACGACGCACCCGTTTCACGCAGCAGGTACCCGATACGTGAGATCACGAGTACACACCTCGGCTCTGGTCACGCACGAGCACACCCCGATCCAGCTGGATGACCCGACGTCGCATCGAGTCGACGATGCGCTGATCGTGGGTGGCCATCACAACGGTCGTTCCCGTGGTGTTGATGCGATCCAACAGGCGCATGATGCCCTCGCCGGTCACCGGGTCGAGGTTTCCTGTTGGCTCATCGGCCACCAGGATCTGGGGGCGGTTCACGAAAGCGCGCGCAATCGACACGCGCTGCTGCTCGCCACCAGACAACTGGTGCGGAAACCGGTCCTCTTTGCCGGCCAGCCCGACCAGCTCCAACACTGTGGGCACCTGCGTGTCGATCACATGACGCGGACGGCCGATGACTTCGAGGGCGAACGCCACGTTCTCGAACACCGTCTTGTTCGTCAACAATTTGTAGTCCTGAAACACGTTGCCGATATTGCGACGCAGCATCGGCACCCGGTTCGACGGCATATCGACGATGTTGCGGCCCGCCACCCACACCTCGCCGAGCTCGGGGCGTTCTTGGCGGTTGATCAACCGCAACAAGGTGCTCTTGCCCGAGCCCGACGGGCCGACCAGGAACACGAATTCGCCTTTGGCCACCTCGAACGAGGCATCGCGAAGCGCGACCACCTCATCGGAGTAGCTCTTCGTGACGTTGACGAGCCGGATCATGCTGCGGCGAGGGTAGTTGGAGATTCGGCCGGTGACAGGTCGCTCAGACCTCGACGGCCCCGGACCGGCGGAATCGGAGGTACCCCTCCATGAACAGATCCAGCTCCCCGTCGAGCACGCCCTCCACATTCGATGACTCGACTTCAGTGCGAAGATCTTTCACCATCTGATACGGCTGCAACACATAGGAGCGAATTTGGCTGCCCCAGCCGACCTGGGCCTGTTTGCCACCGATCGCGTCGAGTTCGGCCTGATGCTCCTCCTCGATACGCGCCGCCAACATCGTCTTCAGGCGGTTCATCGCCTTCTCACGGTTCTGCAACTGGGACCGTTCCTCCTGCGAGGACGCCACCAGCCCGGTGGGCTCATGAATGAGGCGCACCGCCGATGACGTCTTATTCACGTGCTGCCCGCCCGCACCCGAGGCACGGAAAACCTCCATGCGTACATCGGCCTCGTCGAGGTCGACCTGCGGGGCATCCATCACCGGCCACACCTGCACCGCCGCGAAACTGGTCTGACGCCGGCCCTGGTTGTCGAAGGGGCTGATGCGCACGAGTCGGTGCGTGCCACGCTCCCCCACCATCAAGCCGTAGGCATACCGACCGGTGATCGTCATCTCGGCCGAGTTGATACCCGCCTCGACGCCCTCGCTCACATAGTTCACTTCAACATCGAAGCTGCGGCGCTCGCCCCACTTGGAGTACATCCGCAACAACATCTCGGCGAAATCCTGTGCGTCGACACCACCATCTTTGGCGTTGATGTGCACGATGCACGGCGACTCGTCATGTTCGCCGGTGAACAGACTGCGCAACTCGAGTTGGTCGAGCAGCGTGGCCACCTCGGCGATCTGAGCTGCGATATCGGGCTCTTGGGACGCGTCGTCGACCTCACGCGCAAGCTCGTGTAACACCTCGGCATCAGACAATGACCCGGTCAGCGAGTCGTAGGTATCGAGGTCGTCTTTGGCCGCCGCATACTCCGAATTCACACGGCGCGCGCGTTCGGGGTCGTCCCATAGGTCGGGTCGACCGAGTTCGGCCTCGAGTTCCACCAAACGGTCACGAGTGTCATCGATCGACAGGTACTGGGCAGCCTCGTCGACCCGCCGCGCGATATCGCGCAGATCATCGGTGAAGTCGCGCACGACTCAGCCAGCCCCGTGGCACAGTTTGAACTTCTTGCCCGACCCACATGGGCACGGCGCGTTACGCGGCGTCTTGTCGAAGGCATCGCGCACCACGGTCTCGGGTTTCGCCGTCGGGGCGGGTTGTGGCGGCGCGGGCGCCTGACCTTGCGCCTCAGCTGCTGCGGCCGCCCGCGCGGTGTCAAAACCCGATGAGGTGTCGTCATCGCTGGAGGACTGCTGCATATTCAGCACCTGTGGCGCCAAAGTGGCGGGTTGCGCCTGGGTGACCTGCACGTGCATCACGTAACGCACAAAGTCGCGGGCGATGCCGGCCATCATTGCCGAGAACATCTGATAGCCCTCGCGCTGCCATTCGGTGAGTGGGTCTTTTTGGCCCATCGCGCGCAGGTTGATGCCACCTTGGAGGTAATCCATCTCCTCGAGGTGCTCACGCCAGCGCTGATCGATGATGCGCAGCATGACCTGGCGTTCGACGGTGCGCATCACCTCGTCGCCGAATTCGGCTTCGCGTTGGGCGTAGTGCCGGCCCGCATCGTCCAACAAGAGTTGGCGCAACTCACCACGATCGAGACAGTCACCCATCTGCACAGCGTCGAGGGTGGTCGGCCAGAAGAGGGCGACCTCTTTCGCTAAGCCGTCAATATCCCATTCGTCGGTGGCTGCTGATGCACAGTGGGTGATGAGCAGGTCATCGACCGCATCGGAGAGGTAATCCATCGCCGCAACGCGGAGATCTTCACCGTCGAGAATCTGGTCGCGACGCGCATAGATCACCTTGCGCTGTTCGTTCATCACCTCGTCGTATTTGAGGACGTTCTTGCGGATCTCCGCGTTCTTTTGCTCGACCGTGGACTGCGCACGCTCAATGGCTTTGGTGACCATTTTCGCTTCGATCGCCTCATCGTCATCGAAACGACCCATGGCCCACTGCAACGCACCGGTGGCGAACAGTCGCATCAGATCGTCGTCGAGCGAGAGGTAGAAACGGCTCTCACCCGGGTCGCCTTGACGACCGGACCGGCCACGCAACTGGTTATCGATACGGCGCGAATCGTGACGCTCGGAACCAATGACGTACAAGCCACCCAGTTCCCGCACGCGTTCGCCCTCGGCACTGCATTCCTTCTGGAATCGCTGCATATGCCGTTCCAAACTTGCCATTGCCGCGGCGCGCTGTTCGCGGAACTCCTCGGGCATCTCCTCGAGCGGACGCGCCATAGCGAAGTCATCCACCAGCACGGCCTCGTCGAAGCCCTCTTTCACGACCTCGCGGCGCGCCAGCAACTCGGGATTGCCGCCGAGGAGGATGTCGACACCACGGCCGGCCATGTTGGTGGCCACGGTGATCGCGCCGAGACGGCCAGCTTGAGCCACCACCTCGGCTTCGCGAGTGTGCTGCTTGGCGTTGAGCACCTCGTGAGGAATGCGCCGCTCGGTCATGAGTCGCGACAGCAGTTCGCTTTTTTCAACACTGGCGGTGCCAACGAGCACCGGTTGACCGACCTCGTGACGCTCGACGATGTCGTCGATCACCGCACGGAACTTGCCGAGTTCGCCCTTGAAGATCAGGTCGGGCTGATCGGCACGGGCAACCGGTCGATTGGTGGGGATCGGCACCACACTCAAGCCATAGGTGTTCATCAACTCGGCGGCCTCAGTGGAGGCTGTGCCGGTCATACCGGCGAGCTTGTCGTACATGCGGAAGTAGTTCTGGAGGGTGATCGTGGCGAGGGTCTGGTTCTCCTCTTTGATCTTCACCCCCTCTTTGGCTTCAACGGCCTGGTGAATGCCCTCGGACCAGCGGCGTCCTTCGAGAATGCGGCCGGTGAACTCGTCGACGATTTTCACCTCACCGCCCTGCACGATGTAGTCACGATCGCGCCGGTACAGCTCTTTGGCTTTCAGGGCCACGGTGAACTGGTGCACGAAGTTCGCCTGAACGTCGTCGTACAGGTTCTCCACCTCGAGGGCCGCTTCGACTTTTTCGATGCCATCCTCGGTGGGCACGACAACACGCTTGTCCTCTTCGACTTCGTAATCGACGTCGCGGGTGAGCGTGCGCACGATGGAGGCAAAGCGGTAATACAGCTTTGCGGCGTCGCCCACCCGGCCGGAGATGATGAGCGGAGTGCGCGACTCATCGATGAGAATCGAGTCGACCTCGTCAACGATGCAGAACGAATGCCCACGTTGCACCTTGTCGGCAGCCGAACCCGCCATGTTGTCGCGCAGGTAATCGAAGCCGAACTCGTTGTTGGTGCCGTAGGTGATGTCCGCTGCGTAACTCGCGCGCTTCTCGGCCGGTGAGTTCTTCGACCCGGGCACAACCAGCCCAACCGACAGGCCCAACCAGCGATGCAGGCGCCCCATCCACTCGGCATCGCGGCGCGCGAGGTAGTCGTTGACGGTCACGAGGTGCACGCCATTGCCCGACAGTCCGTTGAGGTATACGGGCAGCGTGGACACCAAGGTCTTGCCCTCACCGGTGCGCATTTCGGCGACCCAGCCGAAGTGGAGCGCGGCACCACCCATCATCTGTACGTCGTAGTGGCGCTGGCCGAGCACCCGGCTAGCTGCCTCGCGTGTGACGGCGAACGCCTCCACCAACAGATCGTCGAGGCTCTCACCACGATCAAGCCGCTCACGGAACTGCACCGTCATGTGGGCCAAATCGGCATCGGACATCGCCGAGTAGGTGCCCTCCAACGCATTGATGTCGGGGACGATGCCCTCTAGGGCTTTGAGTTTCTTCCCCTCGCCGGCCCGCAGGATGCGATCGATAATTCCCATGCGCCCTCGAGCCTATCGGCCGTCCTGCGCGCGCTCCCGGTGGCCTCAGGCCACGAGGGCAAGTCGATGGGGCCGCGAATGTCGTGGCGGCGGAGTGCCCGCTAGCGCCGCGGGCACCACGGTCTGCACCCCCGCCGTGCGCAGGGCGCCACTCGCTGCGGCCAATGTGGCCCCAGTGGTGACCACATCGTCGACCAGCAGCACGCTGCCTACGCCGGTGCGGCGAGCAGCGAATGCCGGAGCGGCGAGGCGTTGCGCCCGCCCACGACCCACCTGTGGGCCGGCGTCGTCGACGCGGCGCAAGAGGCGCATACAGGGCACACCGAGCGCCCGCGCGGTGGCCCGCGCGATCAGCTCGGCATGATCGAACCCCCGCCGCTGCCGGCGGTGAACCGTGGTGGGAGCCCATGTGACAACGTCGGGCACCTGGCCGGTGGCCAGCACCCGTCGGGCGAGCAGACCGCCGAGGTGACGCACTGCCGCGCGCCGATTGCGATACTTCACCGCCCGCACAACCGCTGCCGCGCGACCGCGGTACTCGGTGGCGATCAACACGCGCACCCCCGCACCAACATGCATGGTGCCACGACCAGCGATCAACGCTGCCCGGCAGGTGGGACACACCGCCGAGCCTGGCTGATCGCAGCCCGCACACCGCACGCCGAAGACCACATCGACCGCGACCGCCCCCACGCGACCGCACCACGCGGACCAACGATGCCGTCCAGGCCGTCTGCCATGGTGATCGTGGGTTGACGAACTGGAATCGACATAGGAGATGATGCGCGCGGCGGCTTCGGTCATACCCCAATCGTGACGCAGGGGTGTGACAGCGCTGGCGCCGCCACCTCAGGAGTGCTGCTCAGTACCGATAATGCTCAGGTTTGAACGGGCCTTCGGGCTCGATGCCCAGATAATCGGCCTGCTCATCGTTCAACCGCGTTAAGCGGACACCGAGTGCATCGAGATGCAGACGTGCCACCTTCTCATCGAGGTGCTTGGGCAGCACGTGCACACCGAGTGGATAACGGTCGATGTGGTTGAACATCTCGATCTGGGCAATCACCTGGTTCGAGAACGAGCAACTCATCACGAAACTCGGATGGCCAGTCGCGCACCCGAGGTTCACCAGACGCCCCTCGGCCAGCACGATCACCTGATGGCCGTCGACGAAACGCCAGACATCGGTGCCCGGCTTCAGTTCATCACGCTCCGCACCAGAGCGAGCCAGACCCGCCATATCGATCTCGTTGTCGAAGTGGCCGATATTGCACACGATCGCGTTGTGCTTCATCTGATGCATGTGGTCAACGGTCACGATGTCGGCGTTGCCGGTCGCAGTCACGAACAGGTCGGCACGATCGACGATGTCTTCCATGGTGACAACCTCAAGACCCTCCATCACCGCCTGCAAAGCGTTGATCGGGTCAATCTCGGTCACCACGACGCGCGCACCCTGGCCGCGTAGCGACTGCACGCAGCCCTTGCCCACATCGCCGTAGCCGGCCACTACGGCCAACTTGCCGCCGAGCATCACGTCGGTGGCGCGGGAGATCGCATCGACGAGCGAATGGCGGCATCCGTAGAGATTGTCGAACTTCGACTTTGTGACCGAGTCGTTCACGTTGATCGCCGGGAACAGCAACGACCCCTCAACGGCCATCTTGTACAGACGCTTCACGCCTGTGGTGGTCTCCTCGGTGACACCGCGGATGCCGGATGCCATGCGCGTCCACTTGGTGGGATCGGTCTTCAGGCCGCGCTGCAACAGGCCCAGCACAATGGCCAGTTCGGCATTGTCGGCCTCGGTCGGGTCGGGCACCTCGCCAGAGGCTTCGTACTCCACACCCTTGTGCAACAGCAGGGTTGCGTCACCGCCGTCATCGAGAATCATGTTGGGGCCGTCATGGCCGTCCCAGGTCATCATCTGCTCGGTGCACCACCAGTACTCCTCGAGCGTTTCACCCTTCCACGCGAATACCGGCACACCCTGCGGGTTCTCGGCAGTGCCCTTTGGGCCCACCACGACCGCCGCCGCAGCGTGATCCTGAGTGGAGAAGATGTTGCACGATGCCCACCGCACTTCGGCGCCCAACTCGGTGAGGGTCTCAATCAGCACCGCGGTCTGCACCGTCATGTGGAGCGAACCCGAGATACGGGCACCTGCGAGGGGTTTGGCGGCACCGTACTCACGGCGTATCGCCATGAGCCCGGGCATTTCATGCTCGGCGAGGAGCATCTCCTTGCGCCCGAACGGCGCGAGGGACAAGTCGGCGACACGGAAGTCGCGATCGGCGGAAATTCTGCTCTCGGAGATGGTCATCAGGACTCCTCGTCGTCGGCGGTGCCACCACAGCGACACCGGGAATGTGACGACGAGCCGGGGCCTACTGGCACCACACGGAACAGCCCGTACGCGGTTCAGGCTAACCAGAGCAGCGGCTGAATCGGCCGATACCGCGTAGCGCGTCAGTCCGCACCGATGCCGCTGAGTCGCGCGGCCTCGGCATCGTCCACGGTGCTCGACTCTTCCACGAGGAGTACCGGAATGTCATCGACAACGGGGTAGGTGCGGCGAAGGCGGGGGTTGAACAGCAGTTGCTCCGACTCGATGTAGCTGAGCGGACCCTTGTCCTCGGGGCACACCAGGATCTCAAGAAGTTGCTCGGGAATTGCCATGCGTGCCTCCGCGGGTGATGTGATGACGACGTGGTGCCGGCCGTGGCCGGTATCGCTGCGCACAGTGTGCCACGTTCGGTGCCGCCAGCGTCACCTTCGACGCGTGTGCACTCAGTCGCAGATGATGGCCAGAACCTGCGCCACGCGCTGCTCACATGCGGCGGCGTCGGTTGCCTCGAGGTTCAGTCGCAACAGTGGCTCGGTATTCGACGGACGGAGGTTGAACCACCAGTCGCCGGCGTTCACGGTGAGGCCGTCGAGGTCGTCGAAGTCGAAGTCGGAGAATGTGGCCCGCACCCGTTCGATGACCTCTGCAGGGTCGTCCACCTCGGTGTTGATCTCGCCCGAGGCCACATAGTGCTCGAAGCCGGCTCGCAACTGTGACAGGGGCACACCGGCGCGCGACAACTCACCCAACATCATCATCGACGCGATCAGGCCGGAATCCGCGCGGAAGTTGTCGGCGAAGTAGTAGTGCGCCGAATGCTCGCCGCCGAAGACCGCGCCGGTCGATGCCATCTGCGCCTTGATGAACGAATGCCCCACACGGGTGCGGATCGGCACGCCCCCATGAGCGGTGATGGTCTCGGGTACCGACCGTGAACAGATCAGATTGTGCAGAACGGTCGCCCCGGGGTGATCGCGCAGAACCGCGGCTGCCAAGATCGCCGTGGTCGTCGATCCGCTTAAGCCGGCACCGGTCTCATCGACAATGAACACCCGATCGGCGTCGCCGTCAAATGCCAGCCCCACATCGAATCCGCCGGCAACCACGCGGGCACGCAGATCACGTTGATTCGCCGGCTGCAGCGGATCGGCCGGATGGTTCGGAAATGTTCCATCGAGCTCTCCGTACATGACCTCAAGATCGATCATCTCGAGCCGTTCGAATACGGCAGGAACCACCAGACCACCCATCCCGTTGGCCGTGTCGGCCACCACCTTCATGGGACGCAGCGCCGACTGGTCGACGAAGCTCAGGACATGCTCGACGAAGGGGTTGAGCATGGTGGCGGTCGACAGCGAGCCACGCACCGCCACCGGTGAAGGGCCGCGACCGGCCATCACCTCTGCGGCGACATCGCGTACCCGGTCGAGGCCCGAGTCGAGACCCACGGGTCGAGCCTGCGACAAGCACATCTTCATGCCGTTGTACTGGGCCGGGTTGTGCGATGCGGTGAATACAACCGCCGGCATCGACATGCGGCCGGAGGCGAAATACACGAGATCGGTCGAGGCCAGCCCGATGTCGACGACGTCGAGCCCCATCGCCTGCACGCCATCACAGAACGCCGCCGCGAGTTCCACCCCACTCGGGCGCATGTCACGGCCGACGATGATGCCCGTCGTCACTGGTTCGGCATCTCGGACCAGGGCCGCGACGCCCACGCCCAAGGCATGAGCCACCTCGGTGTCGAGCTGGTCGCCGACCGTGCCGCGAATGTCGTAGGCCTTCACGATGGTGTCGAGCACGCTCACCGACCGAAGGCTAGCGATGGCTCACACCCCATCGGTTCCGGCGGCAGCGAGCAACCGTGCACGACGCGAAGTCACCGGCACATCATCGAGATGCACAACGTCACCACGGCGACGCCAATAGATGCACAGCAGTACCCCGCCAAGGGTGGCAAGCCAGGAGAGATGATCGACGCCCGCACGGTCGTAGTGCAGCCGCACCTCGTTGTCGGTCGGCACGACCACCATGAAATTGGGGGCCGCGCGGTACACCGCATCGGCACCCGTCACCGACCAATTCGGGAAGTAGCTCACCCGCACCAGCACCGGCACTCCCGTGCGGTCCACGGAGAAACTCACCGCATCCTGGTCGATGACGACATTGCTGACCGTCACCAGATCGAGAGCAACCGGCGCGATCGGTGTGTTAGCGGCGGGCACCACGATGTCCACGCGGCGGCCAGGCTCGTCTGGCGTGCCGATCCGTCGCGTCGTGTCGATGGCTGCCTCGATGCGCTGCCATTCCGCCGGGCCGTCGTCGGCGGGCAATGCAGCCCAGTCCTGCGGGTTCTGGAACCACGATGTACCCAACTCGAGATGCCGTTCTCGTTGGTCCCCCGACCGGTCGGCGACCACTACCGGTTGAACGCTCAGCGGCACAACGATGGCGGTGTCGACCACCTCGTACACCTCCCACGGCCCCGACACAGCCACCAACACCAGATCGGCTTGGGTTGCCGCTTCGGCCTTGGCCTCGTCGGTACGCACCATTGCGTACCGCACGCCGAGATCGCGCAGATGCCGTACCCCGACCTCGGCATCGTTGTCGACGTAACGCAATTCACGTACCGGATTCGACGACTGTTTCGACATTGCCGCGGTGGCCAAGAACGAATACGGCGTCGTCCCTGACGCTTCGAAATACACCGCCTCCATCGACCCGATACAGCCATCGGTCCAAAACGGCAGCAGCATCAACGACATCGTCGTGCCGTACTGACCGTTATCGGGGCTGTTCTCCCACAGCGCCCGACCGCAACCGTGGTCAGGGTCGGCGCCCAAGCCAGCCATCGTCGACACGATCGCGTGATACTCCGGGTAGGCAGCGCGACCCTCGTAGCCCGTGAAGTTGTACCGCGCCCATCCGTCACCGGAGGCACGAGCGTTCGTTGAGGTGGCCGTGAACGGGCCCCACCCGTAGACGTTCTGGCCGTTATGGGTGGTGATGCCACCGAAGGGCAGAACCTGAAACATGAAACCCAGCACAACCAGCACACCGAGCGCTCCCACGGCACCAAAGCCGGTGCCCACACGAGCACCCACCGGGTTGGTGGCCACCCGCCCGCGAATGGCGTTCCACACAACCAGCATCACCGCATAGGCACCGACCATCATCAGCAGGTACCGCACCAAGTACACGAACGGCAGCAGACGCGGGTTCCACAGCAGGCCGATCACCGGCAGGCTGTCACGCGCCAGGTACACGCCAGCAACAAACACCAACCCGGTGAGTGTGAGCGCAGCACCGTGGAGATGCCGGCGCAACACGCACCAGGCCGCCCCAACCACTGCCAAGGTGGTGATCACAAAATCGAGCGGGGCGGTCAGCGGAAAGAACATGTCCCAGAACGAGTCTTCGGCGCCTTCGGGCCGCGGGCCGTACTTCATGTCGGTCATGAACTCGTGATCGAGCAGAAATGGCCCCACCCACCACGCCAGAAGCAGCACCGACGTCACGCCCACGCTCAGCGCGTACACCGCACGCGTACGATCCCACCACACCAGGCAGAACACCACTGCGGCCACCGCAATGAAGATCAACACGATGCCGTGCGACACCGCCGCAGCAGCGATGAGCACCGCCGCCCACACCCGGTAACGACCGGTCTCCAGCCCACGTGCCAGCACGCCGAGCGCCACGACAGCGAGCGACAGCGACAGCGAGAACGAGAACTCTCCCGCCATCGTCGACTTCAGGTTCCCGCCGTAGATGGTGAAGCTCTCGTCGAGCACGAAAGCCAGGCCAGCGAATGCGAACATCTCAGGTAGCGGGTGCGCAAACCGGGCCAGGCGGCCGAATGCCCAACAACACGCCGGCAAGGTGATGAGCCCGAGCACGGCCACCAATTTCATCGCCACCCCATACGGCAAGACGATGTCGACCAAAACCATCGCCAGAGCCGGCAACACCATGTAGAAGCGGTACGCCGGCATACCCGCGTACCAGTCCATCGACCAGCCGTTCAATCGCAGGTCGGGCAGCAGATGATCGCGCAAGAATGCGGGGCCCCAGACATGGGCGCCGAAGTCGCCACCGGTCGGCGTGTTGTCATCGAAGATCAGATCGGCGCCGGGACTGAGCGGGTTGAAATGGACCACGTTCATCATCACCGTCGTGGTGACAACCAAAGCGAACGATGTGAACCCGAAACGCCACACCCGATCGCGATCCCATGGGGAGGTGAACCACGCGCGAACCCGCGCTATCGGACCCCATCGGACGATCGCCGCACCCCAACTGCGCTGACTATCGGTGGCCGCGACCTCGGCGGCGGTCTTCACCGAGTCGCTACCGGATCCCACGTCCGCGTCCATCAGGTTGTGGTCCGACATCGCCGGTCAGTTTGGCACGCAGAATGTGCGGGATCCCATCGTTCACGCAGTCAGGCTCACCACGCCAGCGCGACAAGCCCTGCGGCGTTGAAGCCCATGTGCGCGGTGATCGCCGGCCCCAGACGGTCGGTCCGTGCGGCGAGCACGCCGAAAACCGCTCCCGCAACGATCAAGCCCGGCAATTCAACGGGGCGCAGGTGAATGACCCCGAAGAAAACACTCGAACCAGCCACCCCAGCCACGATTCCAACACGAGCCACAGCTGCGCGTTGGATGAGGCCCCGATACACCAGTTCCTCCACGATCGGCGCGCCGATGACGACCACGGCCACCAGCAACACCACTCGCCAGCCGTCGGCAGCATCGAGAAGTTCACGCGCGTTGCGTTCCACGTCATCACCAGCGAATGCATCAGGAGCGATCCAGCGCAACCCCACATACAGCACCGGCACGAACACAAACTGTGCGGCCACACCAATGGGAACTCCGACGAGGTCAATCGGTCGCAGGCCAGCGCCAACGACCGCTCCCACCGTGAGCGCGGACATCCGTGCCACCAGCGCAACGGCGACGATGAACGCCACCCACGACACCGCTGCCAAGGCGGCCAATGTCACCGTGCCAAGGTCGTCACCCGCCGCGGTTCCCGATGCAGCCAAGACGATCTGGCCGCCAACGATGCCGCCCATGCTCCACGCGATCGCCCACACGGCAAGGGCTCGACCAAGAGGAACCGGCGCACCCGAGCGCAGAGATGCGCCGCCCATCATCGACATGGCGGACTCAGACAGCGATGCGCCAGCCCACCTCGGGGCGGCGCAGGTCGATCACCTGCCACCCCTGCGGCGCCGACAATCGCCCAGCATGGCGATCGCACAGATCGTAGGCGTGGGGCTCGCGCTGAGGGCTCAAACGGCCGATCCGCACCTGCGCTTCGCCGTAGTCGTACTCAAAGGTGGCAACGGCTGGCTCGGAGCAGGTGGGGCGAGAGCAGTGACGTGACACGTCAAACACCGTAGGCCACGACATGCGCCCCGTGGCGGATCGCCCTAGCATGGTCATATGGAGAACCTGCCTCCCCCTCCCCCGCCCCCTCCCCCCGGGCGCGGCCGGTCGGACGGGCACCGGGCCGACGAGCGCTCCGGTGGCCGTCGACCCGAGCAGCGTCAGAAGCGCGCGAGCACCCCCAATGGCGCCGAGAATGAGACACCGCAGTGGCGTCGTTGGGCCCCGTGGGTGGCCGCAGGCGTGTTCCTCGCCGCAGTCGTGCTGCCGTCGTTGACCTCAGGCGATGACGGCACCCAAATCTCCTACTCGGAATTCATCGACCGTGTCGCAGCGGGCGAGGTTGCCCAGATCGAAATCGACAATGCCACTGGACGCATCGTGGGGGAACTCACAGATGGCAGCCGTTTCAACTCGACCGGTGGTGGCGATCGCGGCCTGTCAGAGGCCGACGAGCAGCTCATCAACGATCGCGGCGTCGAGTACGAGTTCAATGCCCCGTCATCGAACTGGCTGCTGAACCTTGCCGGGCTCCTCCTGCCGGTCATGCTGATCATCGGCTTCTTCGTGTGGATGCAACGCCGCGCTCAGGGCCAGATGGGCAACATGATGTCCATCGGCCGATCCAAGGCCAAGGCCTACTCCACCGACCAGCCAACAACCACGTTTTCCGATATCGCCGGATATCACGGCGTGAAACAAGAGATCACCGAAGTCGTCGACTTCTTACGGATGCCGGAACGCTTCGCCGAGATCGGTGCCCGCGTACCGAAAGGAATCTTGCTGGTCGGCCCGCCGGGAACGGGTAAGACCCTGTTTGCCCGCGCCGTGGCCGGCGAGGCCGGCGTGGGATTCTTGTCGGTCACCGGTTCGGACTTCATGGAGATGTTCGTCGGCGTTGGTGCCAGCCGGGTGCGTGACCTGTTCCAGCAGGCACGCCGCATGGGTAAGGCGATCATCTTCATCGACGAGATCGACTCCATCGGTCGTAAACGCGGTGCTGGGCTCGGCGGTGGCCACGACGAACGCGAGCAAACGCTGAATCAGATGCTGTCCGAGATGGACGGGTTCGAAACCACCGAGGGCATCGTGATCCTGGCGGCCACGAACCGTCCCGACATCTTGGATCCCGCTCTGCTGCGCCCCGGCCGCTTCGACCGCCAGATCGTGGTACCACTCCCTGAATACGATGAGCGACTCGCCATCTTGGAAGTGCACGCCCGCGACAAGCGCATGGGCCCCGATGTGGACCTCACCACCATGGCGCGTGCCACCCCCGGCATGGCTGGCGCCGACCTCGCGAACCTCGTGAACGAAGCCGCATTGATCGCCGTGCGCCGCAATTCGCAACAGATCGAACGGATCGACTTCGAAAATGCCCGTGACCGCGTCGTCCTCGGCGCCCGCCGCGAGTCCATGGTGTTGAACGCCGAAGAGAAGCGCGCCACCGCCTATCACGAGGCTGGTCACGCCCTTCTCGCCACCGTTCTGCCGAGCGGTGACCCCCTTCACAAGGTCACGATCCTTCCCCGCGGCATGGCCCTCGGCGTGACCTGGAGCCTTCCCCAAGAACGCCACACCTACTCGAAGGACTACTTCGAGGACACGATCTGCAAAGCCATGGGCGGGCGTGTAGCAGAGCGAATCGTCTTCGGCCATGTGAACTCGGGTGCCGCTAACGACCTCGAGCAGGCCACAGGTATCGCTCGACGCATGGTGCGCGAGTGGGGAATGAGCGACGAGGTCGGACCCATGGCCTGGGCCGGCCAGCAGCAGGTGTTCCTCGGCGAGGATCTGATGTCGAGCGGACGCGAATACTCCGACGAGACGGCGCGTCTCCTCGACGATGAAATCGCGCGGATCCTGCGCGAACAAGAGAGCCGTGCCGAGGAGTTGCTCACCAAACATCGCCGCGGCCTGGAGCTGGTGGCCGAAGCCCTTCTCGAACAGGAAACAATCGACGGGCCGGCAGTGGCGTCGCTGATCCAGCAGGGTCTCACCGAATCAGGTGATGACGAGGTCATCGAAGCCAACGTTCTCGGCACCCCGGACTGACCCGTCACATCATCGACGAATCTGCCCCCGCAGGGGTATCAATCGGAGGCGTCACCGGGTGCCCCGTGCCCGCCGCACACCGAATCCGGTGCGCGGACCGATCCAGGTTCGCGGGCTTCGGCAACAGCCGCCCATAAGTCGGTGGCTGATACCGGCCCGAGGAACGCCCCGTGCACCACTCCATCAGGGTCGACGATCACCAAGGTCGGCACGGCATCGATGCCGTAGCGATCGTGGATCGCGCGCTGCTCCTGATACGACGCCGTGGCGACCGACACCGCCGGGGCCGCCATGACCTCGGCTTTGGCCACGACATCAGCACAGGTGTTGCATGTGGCTGAGGTAAACGTCACCACCGACCACGTGCCCGGCGTGCACCCCAGCACCGCAAGATCGGCTGGATCCAACTGCTCGGGGACCCGATGCCGTGGCTGAGTCGGCGCATCGGCACGGCGCCGTGCGGCCACCACACGTGCGACCCCCACCGCAATCACGATGACGGCAGCCGCGATCAGAACCCGTTCCACACGATCGTTCTACCAGCGAGCGGGCACCGCTCGCGCACACGATCAGCGCGTCGGCTCCCCCGCAATGGCCCACGCCGACGAGAACAACCCTGCCGACGGCACCGTGCGCTCCACCAGCACCCGCCCATCGGAACGCACGACTAGCGGCTGGTTCAAGGCCACGTCAGACACCAGATCGAGATCGACCCGACCCGCCGGCGCCACCACGACCTCGGCCAGACCACCGAGGGCGACCTCACCATCGGCACCGAGAGCGCTGACGCTGACGGTGCGTTCCACATTGTCGAGGTTCAGCACCACAAGACCCCGTTCGACCGGGACGGATGGGCCCGCAGGCAACCACCATGACGTCGGCAACAACCCGTCGTTGCGCACCGGCACACCAGCAGCAATCGATGTGACACGGATGCCATCGCCGTAACGCGTCAACACCCGCTCCACCACCAACTCGTCACCATCGAGTGTGGACACCACTGCGCCGTGGGGCCCTTCCGGCAACCCGGACACGGTGCCCGAGTCGACCGTGGCGACGCGGCCCGCTGGCACCACGACCGACGCGCGTGCCGTCCCTGGGTCGATACCGTCGGCGAGGTAGACGATGGCGACCTCGATGTCGCGATCAGCGGTGTTGAACAACACGAAACGCTCGTTCGCACCGGGTGCCTTATCGCCGTCGGCGAACCACCACTGCGCAGCGGTCAGCGGCGCGGCGAGCGTCATCGATGGGGCACCGCGCACATCATCATCGGCGCGTTGGAAGCGTCCCGCGACCAGACCGCCACGAGCAGCGCGCACGATGACCCCAACCCGTTCGTCGTCACGGGCGCCGGCACCTTCGGCAGCAACGTCGATGACCCGCACCCCTCGGCCGGGAACCGGCACACCGCTGAACGTGGCGCGCACACCCTCATCGGTGTGCAGGGCTACATCGGCCACCACGGTGTCGGTACCCGGGTTCGACAACACGACCAGGTTGCGCGCCTCGCCCACGGTGTACCCATCTGCCAAGAACCATTCGCTCGACAGTGAGGTCGTGCACGGCGTCACCGATTGCAGCGTGCCGTCGACTGAGGGGTGGAACATGCGTTGTTCGACCAAACCCACTCCGCCGACAACCTCCACCACTACAGCAACCCAGTCGCCGGTGGCCTCGGCGTCCACGTCGATGCTGATGCGACCCCTCGGCGCGACCTCGATCACCCGTTCCACTCCGCCCGTGGCCGCGCCGAGGAACCCGACCCGCGCCTGCACCGTCGCATCTGAGGGATTCGCCACAATCACCGATCCACCGACGCCGGTCTCCCCAGTGGCCGGCACACCCGGGCAGTACCACGCGGTCGACAGACCACCCGCCGGCGGCACCGCGGGAATCCACGGTGGCGCAGCCGACCCGAACTCGAGCGGTGGCACATCTTGTGTACCCGCGCTCACCCCTCGAATGATCAGCACCACCGCTACGAGAACGGCGATCAGCACCGGGTGTCGGCGGTTCACGCGCGGGATGCGTCGACGATCACCCATGCGACCCACCAAGATCGATCACCGGGGAACGACCGGCGTCGGCTACGCGACCCGAACGACTCGTCCGCGTCGAGGGACGCATCGTGGCGGCCACCGCAATCAGCCACAGACCGGCCCACAGACCCACCCACAGCCAACGACGCAGGGGCGGCTCGTAGGAGATGGTCAGCGCTCCAGCCTGTGTGATGTCGGCTGCTGTCGTCACACCGAAACCGGCACGAATCGGTACGTCGGCCCCGTCGAGGCGAATCGTCCACGCGTCATCGACGGGTACGGCGAGGTGCACCACGCCATCGCCGGGCACCATGGTGCCGGTGCCGCCACGCCGGGCCACGACATCGACGAGGTCCGCGGCGGACCCCCGCGGATCGACGATTGAGCCCACGCCGTCGATCTGGGCGGTCACCAATGCCGCATCACCGGCTCGTTGGGATGCTTCCGCTGCGGTACCGGTGAGGAATGCCGCGGGAGGAATCCATGCCCGATTGACGAAGACGTCGACCGTGGGCGGTGACTGCACTGCAGCAATGTCGAGTTGTCGTGCCATCGCAGGAGCCAGACCGCTCGGCCCGTCGGCGTCAGGACCAACATCGACGTGCACGCCGTCGGACAACGGCACCGCCACATACCGAATGCCGAGTGGGGCCAGGAGTCGCCCCATACGGGTGGTGGTGCCGGCCGCCACCTCGTCGAGTACGTCGGCGACACGGGCCACCACCTCGGGCGATGCGCTCGGAATCGGCGAAAGAACCGCCGGCACCGGCCCAGCATCGGTGATCGCCATCGCCAGACCGGGTGCAACCTCATGTCCTGGGACCGGCAGCAACCGAGGGTCACCCAGATACAACACGCGATACGACCCCTCGTCGGAGCGGGCAGGGAACTGCGTTGCGAGAAGATCGGGAAGGGTGTTGTCGGGGGCGCCGAAATTACCCGAACCGATGGCCGCCACGCCGGGCAGCACACCCACCACAATCGCGATATTGGCGATGAGAGCGGTGGGCTGACGCCAACCGAATCGCCGAGAGGCAACATCCACCCCGAAACTTCCAGCCACCGCTGCCGCGCAGAGCGCGCAGCCGACCGCAACCGGCACGATCAACAGCCACCGGCCCGGCACCTGCCATGCGCCGATCGACCCCGGTTCGGCGACCATCACTGCGACCGGCACCAGCACGAGCGCTGCACCCCGCACCGCCCAGGTCAGACGCCATGCCCGGGTGAACGCCACCGCTGCCACCACCGGAATGAACAGCGTCAGCGTCAATAACTGCGCCCCACCAGTGGTGTCGGCAGGGGCGATGGCGGCGACGATGTCAACGCCATCGGCCGTGGCACCTCCCCCGCCCAGGGTCGCCCATTCCCAACGCATGCTCCATGGAAGGTTCAATAACCAACCACCCACTCCGGCGATAACCGCTGATGCACAAAACCAACCCACCACCGAACGGCCGGCGATCACTGCGGCGGACCCCACCGCGATCATCAACAACGAGGCGACGATGACCGTGAGCGTCACGGGCGAGAAGGCAGCGGCGATCGCCGACGCCATGGCCAGCAGCGATGCCGATCGCACACGCCGGTTGATCGGCACCGTCACCACACCATCGGGCAGGTCCCCTTCGAGGGTGTCGGGCGATGCAGTGCCGATGCCCGCGAGCCGACGGCCGTGATGAATCGTCCATGGCAACAGGGCATACAGGGCAAGCACCTCCAGACGGCCATCGCCAATGGCCGCGGTAGCGACCGGTGTTGTGGCATAGACGACTAGCGCCGCGATACGCGCACGGTCCGACGGGAACACCTGGCAGAGCCGCCACATGCCACCTGCGCCGAGCAGCAATGCCCCGAGCACCGTCATCGTGGCCGCGAGCCCCTCGTGGAACAAGAACGCGGTATCGATGAGCCCGACAACCATGTTGATCGTTGGCACATCTTGGGTCGCACCCACGCCCGATGGATCCCATGACGACGCGAACCGGGCGATCACCTCACCCGCACCAGACGGCCAAGGCGAGAACGACCCCACTGCGGGCAGCCCCGACGTGATGATCTCGCGTGCGCCCACAACGATGCCCAGAACCACACCAGCCCATGCCAGCCCAGGTCCATAGGACCGTTCCCGCCACGTTCGCTCTGTGGTGGTGGCGCCGACGTATACAGCGGTGTCGCGTGCACGCAGATACCGGCCAAAACGCACCGTGCCCCGTTCCATGAGGCCGAGCACTTCCCAATCCGACATCGTCCGATGCGCCGACACACGGCGGCGGCGCGCAAGAAGTCGCACGACCCGCGCCGGTGCGCTCACCAGTGCCGTCGCCGATCGCCATGCTGCACCGGCTCGGCCGGTGAACAAGCCGAGCACGGTCTCGATCACAGCGAGGATGAGCATCTGCACAATCCGCACAGGTAGGCGTGACGCCGACGTGAGCGCGAGCACGGTGTCGACGCGGGCCCGTTCGGCGCCACTGCCGCCATCGGTGGGCTCCGATGACAGGCCGCGACGGTCCGCCACGACGGCATCGGGAACCACCACCACCCGAGCGCCCGCAAGATGTGCCCGCCAACAGATATCCAGATCGTCGCCCCCATCGGCGACCGACGGGTCGAAACCGCTGATCTCTTGGAACAAGTCGGCACGGATCAACAGCGAGCGCGTCGACAACACAAAGACGTCGCGCACCGCATCGTGCTGCTCCTGATCGGTTTCGCCAGGTTCGGTAACGGGCTGCTGAGTGCCGAAACGGTCGGCAGCGGCGCCCACGGTGATCAGGCGACGACGATCGGTGGCATCCACCAGCTTCGGGCCGACGATGCCCGCATTGGACCGCTGCAGCTCGGTGACGAGATGTGCGAGGGCGTCACGGCCCGGCACCGTGTGGGCATCGCAGAACCAGAACAGCCCGCGCGCACCATCCACAATGTCGACCACCGCATTCGCCGCAGCGACCCGCGATGTCGTGTCGTCCTCAAGCGGCCGCACCACCGACCCGGGAACGTGATCGCGTAACCGTCGGGTGACGCCAGCAAAACCCTCGGGATCGGCGCTGCTCGCCGCCGGCGTGACCAGAAAGACCCACTGCAGTTCGGTGTATGTCTGATCGTTGAATGCCCGCAGCGAGGACGCAAGTTGGTCATCGGCGGTGTCGATCACGACCACCGCGATGACCGCGACCGCTTCCGATGCCTCCACGTGGGGGCACGCTACCCGTGCTAGACCCCGAGAGCCCGTCGCCTCAAGGTTCGCAGCCCGTCGGCGTTCACGCAGTAGCGTTCACAGGTCGTGTCCGATGTCCCTTTGCCCTCTGACGCCCCCGAGGTGCCCCCCGACCGTCGTCAGGCAGTGCCTGAGGGGGCGGTAACGGTCGCAATCGGCCTGATCGTTGCCGGTGTCACGACCTACGCGTTCTTCCGCATCGGCACCGACGCTCTCGGCGGCGATGACGAATTCGCGCCAATTGCGGCGCTGTGGTTCGCGATGTTCGCGCTGGCACCGGGTTTCTTCTTACCGATCGAACAGGAACTGGGCAGGGCGCTGGCACATCGGACCGCCGTCGGCGAAGGCGGTCGCCCGGTGGTGGTGAAGGCCGTCATCATGGCGGTGGTGCTAGCGGTTGTGGTGTCGGCAATCATTCTGGCGTCGAGCCCGTGGGCGGTGGACGCGTACTTCGACGGCAGTTGGGCGATGCTCGCCGCTTTGGTCGTGGCGTTCTGCGCGTACGCCCCCATGCACCTCACACGAGGGATCTGCTCGGGTACCGGAGAATTTGGATCCTTCGCATTCGTTGTTGGCGCCGACGGTGTGGTGCGCATCATCGCCACCGTGGTCATCGCGTGGGTGGGGATCACCACCACCGGCCCATTCGCAATGGCCGTTGCGCTGTCGCCGCTGGTCGCAGTGGCAGTGGTCGCGAGCCGCGGCACCTTGCGCACCGCCGATGGGCCACCCGCCCCATGGCGAGAGGTCACTCAGAATTTCGGATGGTTGCTCGTGGGCACTGCCTGCGCCGCCGGTCTGCTGAACGCCGGGCCAATCGCCGCGAACATTTTGTCGGCCGACGGCGATGAGGCGGTGGTGACCCGCTTCGGCTACGGCGTCCTCCTCGCGCGCGTACCGTTGTTCATGTTCCAAGCCATTCAGGCCTCGTTGCTGCCGCGCCTCGCCCGTCTGGCGGCCCGCGGGGAATTCGACGCATTCCGTTCTGGCCTGCGTCTGTTGATCATCGTGGTGGGGGCAATCGGCGCACTCGGCACCCTCGGAGCGTTCTGGATCGGGCCGTGGATCCTCGATGTGGTGTACGGCGCCGAACTCGGTGGCCGCACGCTCGCCATGTTGGCGCTGTCATCGGCGATCTACATGTTGGCTCTGGCCACGAGCCAAGCCGTGCTGGCGTTACACGGTCACGCCCATGTCGCACTCGGATGGGCGCTCGGGGTGGTGGGCTTCTTCCTCGGCACCTGGTTGTCGAGCGATCTGCTGTTTCGCCGGATTGAGATCGGCCTGGTGGTGTCGGCACTGGTTCCGCTGGGATGGTTCGCACTGACGCTGCGCCGCCAGTTGGCCGCTCTTGGCTGATCGCTCACCGTCCGATCAGTCGGACCCGCTGTGTCAGTCGTGCAGGTGTGCTTTGGCGGCTTCGTGTTCGAGGTCGTGGGTGACCATCATCGACACAAGGTCTGGGAACGATACCTCGGGCACCCAACCCAGTTTCTCTTTCGCTTTGCTGGCATCACCAATCAACAAATCCACTTCAGCCGGCCGTAGAAACTTCGGATCCTGACGCACAAACGGCGACCAGTCATCAATCCCCACCTCCGCGAACGCCAAATCCAAAAACTCGCGGATCGTATGCGTCTCCCCTGTCGCGATCACGAAATCCTCCGGGGTGTCATGCTGCAACATCAACCACATCGCCCGCACATAGTCACCCGCATACCCCCAATCACGTTTCGCATCCAGATTCCCCAACACCAACTCATCCTGCAAACCCAGCTTGATACGCGCGACCGCGTTCGTGATCTTCCGCGTCACAAACTCCAACCCACGACGCGGACCCTCATGATTAAACAAAATCCCTGAACACGCGAACATGTCATACGACTCGCGATAATTCATCGTGATGTAATGCCCAAACACCTTCGCGCACCCATACGGCGACCGCGGGTGATACGGCGTCAACTCCGTCTGCGGCACCTCACGCACCTCACCAAACATCTCCGACGTCGACGCCTGATAAAACCGGATCGGATTATTCGTGGCCCCACCCACCATCCGCACCGCATCCAACATCCTGAGCACACCCAAACCCGAAATATCCGCCGTCAACTCCGCATGCGAGAAGCTGTACGCCACAAACGACACCGCACCCAAGTTGTACACCTCATCAGGCGCAGCGACCTCCACCGCTTTCACCAACGACGACAAATCCGCCAAATCACCCGACACCGGCTCAATAAACGGGAACTCCTCCAACACACCCGCAATCCGCGGATTGTTCTGCCCCTTCACCATCCCAAACACCTCATAGCCCTCACCATGAAGCAACTCAGCCAAATGCTGACCATCCTGACCAGTAATCCCCGTCACCAAAGCCCGCGGCATCAGGCGAGGCTACCCACCGGCAGGCCCGGGCTGGCATGATGCCCACCTGATGCGCGTCGCCATCGACATTGGACCCCTCCACGGACACCGCACCGGTGTCGGCCACGCTGTGGCTCACATCGTCGATCACCTCAGCACGGACGACCGCGTGTCGACCACCGGCTACCTGCTGAGTTATCGCGCACACCCCCAACCAGGGCAGATCCGCCTTCCACTGCCGGCGCGTGCCGCGACCCGCATCTGGTCGCGAATCGACCGACCCCGTGCCGATCGATGGCTGGGCGATGTTGATGTGGTGCACGGCACGAACTACACCGCTCCGCCCACCCAACGGCCCACGGTGATCACCGTGTACGACTGTTGGTTCCTCGAACACCCGCGTGAGGCCAACCCCGACGTGGCCCGCGCCGGCCGAATCTTGCGTCGTGCCGTCCACCGAGGGGCGTGGATTCACACCTCGTCTGAAGCCACCGCACAACGCGCGCGGGCGCTGCTCGACACCGACCGCATCCGCGCCATTCATCTTGGGCCGCCCCCAGCGATCACACTCGCCGATGCGACTCCACCCCCAATCGCCGACGTTGCATCGCTGCTCGACCGCGGCTTCGTCCTCGCACTCGGCACGACCGAACATCGCAAACGGCATCCATGGCTGGTGCGCGCGATGGCCGCTGCAGACACACATGCTCATCTCGTCATCGCTGGAGCGCACGGCGATGACTCTGCGGAGTTGCACCGCAGCCTCGCTTCGTTGCCGGCGTCAGTGCGCGAACGCGTCCACCTTCTCGGGCCAGTGCCCGTGCAGGTGAAGAACTGGTTGATGGGCCACGCGCGAACTCTCGCCTACCCTTCGTTGGACGAAGGGTTCGGCTTCCCGGTGCTCGAGGCTCATGCTGCCGGCGTGCCGGTGGTGGCATCGTCGACGGGTTCCATTCCTGAGGTGGCCGGAGATGCGGCCATCCTCGTCGACACCCACGACATCGACGGGTTCGCCGCGGCACTCACGGATATGTGCCGCGACGGCGCACACCGCGAGGCGCTGATCGCTGCAGGAGTCGCCAATCTGTCGCGGTTCGACTGGACTCGCACCGTGGATGCACTTGTGGCGCTGTATGGCGAAGCGGTCAACACAGACACCGGGGGTCATCGACCATGACGACGCGGATCTGTGTTCTCTGTGGCGGTGTAGGTGCCGCGCGGATGTTGCGCGCCATGGCATCGGTCATCGACCCGGCACGCCTCGACGCGGTGGTGAACACCGGTGACGACACCGTGATGCACGGCCTGCATATCTCGCCCGATATCGACACCGTGATCTACACCGTGGCCAACGCCATCGACCCGGAACGTGGATGGGGCCTCGTCGATGAAACCTGGCGTGCTGTCGACGCTCTTGGGCGCTATGCGACGACACGACCAACAACCTCGATGGCTGGGGCGACCTGGTTTGGCCTGGGCGATGCCGACTTGGCCACGCATATGTACCGCACCGGTCGACTGGCCGAGGGCGCGCGCCTCACCACGGTCACCGATGAGATCCGGCGCGCGTGGGAGGTCGCCGTGCGTGTGCTCCCGATGTCGGATGAGCCGTCACCGACCGAAGTAACCCTCGGTGGGGACCATGCGGGCCAGCGCGTGGCATTTCAGGACTATTTCGTGCGGCTGCGACATGAGGTTCCGGTGACCGACATCCATCTTGGAGCCGTCGACGTCTCGGCCACCCCCGAGGTGTGCGATGCCATCGATGATGCCGAGTTGGTGATCATCGCGCCGTCAAACCCGCTGGTGTCGATCGGGCCGGTCATGGCGGTGAACGGTGTGCGCGAGCGTCTCGAACAGCGTCGTGACACTGTGGTGGCCGTGTCACCTCTGGTTGGTGGGGCGGCGCTGAAGGGCCCCGCGGCCGACATGATGCGCGATGCCGGTTTACGCAGCGATGCCGCAGGAGTGGCCACCTTGTATGCACCGGTAGCCGCGACGATGGTGATCGACACCGTTGATGCCGACCTTGCTGGCGACGTGCGCGCGGCAGGATGCACCAGCGTGGTCACCGACACGGTGATGGCCGACCCCCAGGTTGCCGCACGGCTTGCGCAGGTGTGCGTGGACGCCGTCGTCAACCGGCGATGAGGTCGTCGCGCATCGCCGCAATGCCATCGGCCACGGGAATCAACGCCGACCAACCGAGATGAATCCTCGCCCGCGCTGACGACAGGGCAAAGCGCATCAACTCATCGCCTCGTCCGGGTGAACGTTCGGCGACCGCATCGGGGCCGTGGATCATGTCGACGAGTTCGGCGATCGTTGTTTGCCGGCCCGTTCCGATGTTGACGACCAAGCCGCCGGCACGGTCGAGTGCTCGAACTACTGCCTCAGCGAGGTCCTCGACATGAACGAAATCTCGTGCCTGGCGGCCATCGCCGTCCACGCGCGGAGTTGTTCCCGTCACCAGAGTATCGAACAAGGTGGCCACCACAGAGTCCTCGGCGCGTTGACGCGGCCCATAGACCGACGCCACGGCCAACACCGTGAACTCAATGCCGTGATGTTGGCGGTGGTAGGTGCACAGATCCACGACAGCGCGACACAGCAACCCGCGAAGACCGCGCGGCTCAACGGGTGCTTCTTTGGCCGGCATCCCGCGCGCCGGTGGTCGGCCGTACATCGATGTCGCCGGCAGGACCGTGACCACTTTGGTCACGCCATGAGCGCGTGCCATGTCGAACACGGCCGCGGTACGACGCAGTGCCTCAGCAACCTGTCCGGCGCTAGTCACGCGGTGAGGTGCTGCCGCTGCGTGCACGATGACCTCGGGAGTCCGACGTGACATCAGCACCGATGCCGCATCACCGCACACATCGAGATGGTGAAAGGTCAGCCCCTCACCGGCCGAGCGAGCTGCGGACAGATTCGCCAGCGACCCACTCGACAGATCGTCGACAACGTCGATATCGACGCTGCCTGCACCGTGTGGATCGTCTCCTTCGGCGATGAGCCGATCGACCACGTGTGACCCCACGAAACCGGCGCCGCCGACAACCATGACACGACGACGGGTTCCGGACGACTCAGTCGGGTTCTGGGAAGCGGCGTCGCTCATGGTGTCCTCCGGGCACGGTGTGGCCGGCACCGACGACACAGCCGTCGACTACCGCACCGTCGGGCACGGCTCCCCACACGATGCTCGACATTACCGATGCTCCCGCGCCGACGCTGGCACCTGGCAATAACACCGAGTTCTGGACTCGGGCGTTGTCACCCACCACACATCCGTCGCCGATCACCGACGTGGCGACGTCAGCCGACGATGCAACGACTGCATCACCGTGGGCATCATCGGTGTGGATGAGATCGAGATTGGCCTGCAGGTAGGGCTCGGGACGGCCCGCGTCGATCCACCGGTCGTTCGTTGCCATGGCATAGAGCGTGCTGTCGGCGACCATTGCTGGGAAGGTTTCGCGTTCAACCGACACCCGCTGGTCGACTGCAATACGGTCAAGGACCCGGGCCTCGAACACATAGGTGCCCGCGTTGATGGTCCGGGAATCAGTATCCCCTGGCGCGGGCTTCTCAACGAAACGACGAACACGTCCGTCGTCGGCCACTTCAACCACGCCGAACTGGCTGGGATCGTCCACCGGCGTGAGGTGCAAGGTTGCCTCCGCGCCAGTTCGACGATGCTCGGCGATCAGAGCCGCGACATCAACATCGCAGACCACATCGCCGTTGGCCACGACGAAGGTGTCGTCGACGCCCACGCTGCGCGCTGCAAATGCAATCGCTCCGGCGGTGTCGAGCGGTTCGGGTTCCACCGCGTAGTGCAGGCGCACCGTGCGCCCATCGATATCGAATTGGTCGCCCGGAAAAGCCGCGGAGAACGCATCCGGACGAAAGCCGAGTGCCAGCACCACATCGGTCACCCCACCTGCTGCCAAACGTTCGGCCAAGCGCACGATCATCGGCCGGTTCGCGACCGGCAACATGGGTTTGGGGATGTCGTTGGTGAGCGGGCGCAAGCGCGTGCCGAAACCGCCCACCAGGACGACGGCGTACATCACTCCTCGTCAGAGGATTCAGCCACTGTGGTGTCGGTGGCCACCTCGTCGGCGGTGGGGGCAACCACACCCGCGTCAACGGCGCCCAACTCAGGCAGACGCGGCGCCCACGGCGGCATTGAGACGTCGTCGCCGCGGGGCACGAATGCGACCACCATCACCATGCCGTCAGCGCTCACCCGAATCTCGTCCATATCGGCGATGTATCGGCTGCCGTCGTCGGTATCGGTGTAGCTGTTCCACACCACCACCGACAATTCCCCATCGACCTCGTCGCCGGTGTCTGGGTCAACACAGGTGTCTTCACCCTCGGTGTACGATGCGCCACCAAGCTGGTCAGCGGGGAACGTCAACGAGTCGTTGGCAAGTTCCACACCGTAGGTCTCCAAGAACACGCCCAGATCGGCGCGCGACCCAACCGCACGCGAGGTGTACGGGTGCCAGTGGATCACGCCGTCGTTGTGAGAGTGGATGCCGGTCGACAAGAACTCGGTGTTGACGAACTGCCCTTGGGAATTCCGATCTTCGAGGTCGCCTTCGAGCTGGAACCACTGGCCGCAGATATCAAAGCCGTACGCGAGGTGCCAATGGTCGTTGATGGTCGGCGGGTTGTCATCGGCGGCGGGCAGCGACTGCCGGGCATACACAATGGAGGCCACCCCAAGCACCAGCACCAACATGACGACGATTGGGAACACCGAGCCACCCTGGAAACGCACGGCGCGGGAGCCGCCCTTGCCCGCAAGTTTGGCGGCTTTCTTGGTCGATGAAGTTCCTGCCACGCCCCGCAGGCTATCGGCATGAACTCCCGCTCACCGGTCGGGCGCAAGGACCTCGTCATAGGCCCGGCCAACAGCTGCAGGGGACGCATTCTCGATCACCCACGCGCGACCCCGCTCCCCCATCGCCACGAGCGCGTCCGGGTCCGCCAGCATCTCAGCGATGGCGGCACAGAACGCGTCCACATCGTCGGGTGGCACACGGCGGCCAGCGTCGGCGGCTGCCACGATGCGCGCGACCTCCGTGTCGTCGTCGATGGCCGCCAACACAGCGCGGCCCGCAGCCAGCACCGTGTAGGTCTTCGATGGCACGCTCACATCGCCGAGGCCTCGTCGTAGCGGCACCACATGCACGTCGGCCGATGCCAGCACCTCACCGAGTCGTTCCACCGGCTGATAATCGACGGTGGTGAGGTTGGGTAGCCGGGCCGCGGCACGGTCAAGATCCGGTCGCGCGGCACCATTGCCATTGATGATGAACCGCACCTCGGGAAGGCGTTCGGCCGCCGTCACCATCATGTCGAGTGACTGCGAGAACCCGCAGTTTCCGGCGTACATCACCACCGGGGCATCGCCGGGGGCGAACTCATCGAGGTAGGCGGTGGCCGCGCCGGCACGACCCGGCGCGCGGGCGATATCGACACGGACACGCTCGGCATCAACGAAGTTGGGGATCACGACCACGTCGGTGTCTGCTCGGCGTACCCGGGCAAGTTTCGTGCGCACATTGGTTGCCAAATCATCGCTCAACACGGTGACGGCGTCGGCAGCGGCGTAGGTACGGCGCTCCAACCACTCGGCGAGAGCGATGACTCTTGGCGAGGTGATTGCCCCGGTCCGCACTGCTGCATCGGGGAACACATCTTGAATGTTGAACACGGCACGCGCCGAGCGCAGACGCGCCACCCACACCCCCACTGGGCCGAGCGTGAGCGGCGGGCTCATCGCGAGCACCGCCTCCACACGACGGCGTGGCCCAACTCGTAATGCGGCCACTCCGGCAAGAGCCGTGAAGCCCCCAAAACCGAGCGCGCGTCGCAGCAGGCGTCGACGGTCATCACCGGGGAATGGATGCACGCGGGTGACGGAACCCCAATCCGTACTCTCAGTTCGCCACCAGCGGCCGCTCCAGCCCGGTGCGATCGCATGATCGCGGTACCACGGCAGCGATGTCACCACATGGATCTCATGCCCGCGGGCCGCGAGTTCGTCGACGATGCCGGTCATCACCGAGCCGGTGGGTGCCGTATCGGGGGCGAAGTGTGGGCAGAGCACCACGATCTTCATCAGCGTGCCTCCAGTGCTCGCTGATACGCGCCGATCAGGGCGGTGCCGGAGGCGGCCAGGGTGTAGTCCTGTGCGCGCTGCCGACCAGCCGCGATCACATCATCAGGAGATGCCAGAACGTTGTTAATGGCGTCGGCCCACTCTCGCGACGATGCCCCGACGAGGCGGGCAGCAGTTCCATTGTCGGCAACCTCGCGGAGCGCTCCGATATCGGCGGCGATCACCGGCGTGCCCGCCGACATCGCCTCCACCAACGGGGCCCCGAAACCTTCGTACTCACTCGGGAACACCAGCGCGTCAGCACCGACGATGAGTGCATCACGCGTGGCCGTTGGCACTCGCCCGGCGCGCACCACACGACGGCCCAACCCGTACCGCTCGATATCTGCCATCACCTGCGCCTCCGCCGTCCCCTGCCCCCCGCACAGCACCAGCATGACGTCGTCATCGAGATACGTCATCGCCTCGAGCAGTCGGTGATGGCCTTTGTGCGGGTGGGTGATCGCCGGGTACACGAGTAACTGCCGGTTCGTGGTTCCCATGTCGTGGCGCACCTGCGCCACGGTTGCCTCGTCGGACGCCAGCGGTTCCATCCCGTGCGGCACCACCACAACCCGGTCGAGATCAATCCCGTATGCCGCGCATATGTCACTGGCCACGTACGAGGTTGGGGCGCACACCACCGCGGCTCGGCGCACCGACTGGGGCATCATCGTGCGCAGGTACGTCAGTCGTCCTCGCGAGAAGTACTCCGGCAGGTGACGGAACTGCAGGTCGTGCACGGTGACCACACGGGGCGCGGCACCCCACAGCGGTGCCGTCCCGCCACCGTGATGCACGACGTCGGCTGTTCGTGTGGCGTACGCCAGCGGCCCATGTTCAAACGCGATACGCGCCGCCCGACGCGCAACCGGCCATCGGGTGACCGACAGATGATGCACGCCGAGTTCGGGGCGAGCAGCCGCAAGATCGGCGCCGAGATGCACGGTGAGGTCCATGGACATGTCGTCGGTGGCAACACGTGCCGCGCCGACCAGTTGACGTACCAGATACTCCTCGGATCCGCCGACGCGACCCGGTGCACACCAGGTCAGATTCACGGCGACCTGCACGACATCATCGTGGCGCGTCATCGACGACCCCGCGCTGAACTGAGGTGCTGGTACATCTCCACGTGCGCGTCCGCACACGCCGCCCACGACATGGCCGCTGCACGTGTGTGCCCCGCCGTGCTCAACGCTGCTCGGTCCGCCAGCGCCGCGACCAATCCATCGGCGATGGATGCCACGTTGTAGGGGTCGACCAGCACCGCCGCACCCCCGGCCACTTCCTCGGTGGCCGTACCCTGGCTGGTCACCACCGGCGTTCCCGCAGCCATTGCCTCGAGCACAGGCAAACCGAATCCCTCGTCCTCACTGGGGTACGCCACCACCTGGGCCAGGTCGTAGAGCACCGTGAGATCGTCACGGTCGACCGCGCCGAGAAGCCGCACGCGTTCGCTGTCGATGGCGCCGAGTTCTTCGGCCACTCCTCCCCAACCGGCAGCTCCCGCAACGACGAGCGGCGGCAGATCGTCGCGCGAGAGCACCGCGGCCACCAACCGTGCCAGATTCTTCCGCGGCTCCAATGTGGCCACGGCGAGAATCATCTCGCCGGGGAGATCGAAACGCGTGCGCACCCGCTCACGCTCCGCATCGGTGACCGCGACCGGGTCCACGCCCCAGCCGATGACGCGCACCCGGTCGGCCGGCACACCAGCGTGTACCACCCGGTCGGCCACGACATGTGATGGGCACACCACGGCATCGCAGTCCGCGGCACGCCGCACCGCACGGGTGAGCAGGCGCGCACCGTGACGGGTCAGCCGCTCCGGGCGATCCAAAAAGGCGACGTCATGCAATGTGACCACTCGCGGTGCGCGCGCGGGAGCAGGTATCTGCGCAGTTGCATGCGCCACGTCGACTGCGCCGGTGGCAGATTCGATGTGTGGCCACCCGATACGGGTCCACGCCTCATAGAGCCACGGCCGCGCCAACGGCAGTGCGTGCACCGGCATTGGCGGCACTGCGGCAGGCGGGCGTCGATGGCGGCCAGCGACCGGCACCATCTCGACGTCGTCGCGAGTCATTAACTCGTCGAGCAGTCGCAACGTGGCCACCCCGGTGCCGCCGGGCACCTCATGCCAGCACTGCTCGAGGGTGAACGCGACTCGAGGTGTGTTCATCGCGTCGCGACGGTGCTCACCGCTGCGTCAGTTCGGCGACGAGTTCACCGAGCGGGTCGAGGTAGTGACGCAGCGGAGCCCGGCCGGCGAGACGCCACGCACGGTTGTCGAGCACGCTGTTCGCCGGACGCGGAGCGGGCCGCGGCGGATTGAGATCAGCAGTCGCAATCGGGTGCACCATGCCGGGGTCACGGCCTGCGGCCGCGACGATGTCGCGCACGAACCCGAACCACGACACTGCTCCCTGATTGGTGAGATGCCACGTGCCACTCATGCGTTCCACCGCGACCTCGCGCAGAGCAACCGCAAGGTCGGCAGTGAAGGTGGGGTGTCCACGCTGGTCATCGACGAATGACAACTGATCGCGTTCACCGATCAGGCGTAACACGGTGGCCACCATGTTCGCCCCGTGGGCGCCGCACACCCACGACGTGCGAACTACTGCCGCGTCATCGCCGGCTTCGCGTTCACCGGCAAGTTTCGACGCCCCGTACACCGAGGCCGGGGCCGGGTTGTCCCATTCGTGATACGGATCGGCTTTCGTGCCGTCGAACACGTAGTCCGTGCTGACCGTCACGAGGTGGGCGCCGGCTGCAGTACTGGCCTCGCGCAACCACCGCACAGCGAGCCCATTGGTAGCCATGGCCCGCTCGGGGTCTGATTCGCATGCGTCGACCGCGGTCCACGCGGCGCAATTCACCACGGTGTCGGGCCGAAGCGAACTGATGGCAGCGTGCACCATCGACCGATCGCAGATATCCAGTCGCCCGCGACCAACAGCAACCACCTCGTCACCATGCGCAGTGCAGTGCGCGGCGAGGTCGTGGCCGAGTTGACCGTCAGCGCCGGTGATGAGAATCCGCACGACCACATTCTGGCCGCTGACGCGCGCGACCAGACGCCACCGTGGCCTGCAGGCCGGATATCAGGTGGCGATGCGCGCCTTCAGCGGCTCCCACCAATCGCGGTTGGCGCGGTACCACTCAACGGTTTCAGCGAGACCGGTCTCGAAGTCGCGGGTCAACGACCACCCGAGCTCGGTGATGCGACCGATGTCGACCGAGTAGCGACGGTCATGGCCGAGGCGATCCTCCACCGGAGTGATGAAACTGTCGTCACGGCCGCATAGTTCGAGCAGTCGGTAGGTGATCTCCCGGTTGGTGATCTCGTTGTGGGCGCCAATGTTGTACACCTCACCCACGTCGCCGCGTTCCAGCACCACCTGCACCGCCCGGTTGTGGTCCTCCACATGGATCCAGTCGCGGATGTTGCCACCGTCGCCGTACAACGGCACCGACTTCCCATCGAGCAGGTTCGTGGTGAACAACGGGATCAGTTTCTCGGGGAACTGATACGGCCCGTAGTTGTTGGAGCACCGGGTGACGACGACGGGCAGGCCATAGGTCGTCACGTAACTGAGAGCGATGAGGTCACTGCCGGCTTTGGCGGCCGAATAGGGGCTGCGCGGTCCGAGGCGATCGAGTTCGTGGAATGACCCCTCGTCGATGGAGCCGTAGGTCTCATCGGTGGAGATATGTACGAACCGTTCGATGCCCTGTCGGTTGGCCACATCGCACATCACGTTGGTGCCGAACACGTTGGTATGCACGAAGGCGTACGGGTCGACGATCGACCGGTCGACATGGCTCTCGGCGGCGAAGTGGACCACCACCTCGTGGCCGGCCATGGCCGCCTCGACTGCATCACGGTCGCAGATGTCGCCCTGTACGAACGCACACCGACCCGACCCGTCCTCGACGAGATCGGCGATATTGGCGTAGTTGCCGGCATAGGTCAACTTGTCGAACACGGTGACGGTGTGATCGCTGTTGGCGAGCAACCACCGGACGTAGTTCGAACCAATGAACCCGGCCGCGCCGGTGACGAAGTACTTCATGATCTGGTCCTCGTGTACCTCAGGTGCGCATCGGCCAGTAGGGGCGACGCCCCTCTGGGAGATCGGCACGTAACGGGTTGGTGCGGTCGCGTTCAGACACGATCGGGTCGCTCACTCCCCAATCGGCGCCGATCACCGGGTCGTTCCACGCCACACCGAGTTCGTCTGCCGTGTTGTAGTACCCGTCGACCAGATACGTCATCACCACGTCGGTGCTGGCAGCGAAGCCGTGGGCGACCCCCGGCGGGATGAACACACCCCAATGGTTCTCACCGGAGATGTCGAAACAGGCCGTTGCGCCGTCGGTGGGGCCACCGTCGCGCAGATCGTGCAGCACTACGCGCGCCGTGCCAGCGGGCACGTACCAGTAGTCGGCTTGATGCAGGTGGTAGTGAAGGCCGACGAGGGCACCGGCTTGTTTGTTCGACCGGTTCGACTGGATCATCTCGCGGGCGTTCGGGATCCATTCGCGACGGTAGGTCTCGATGAACAGGCCGCGTTCGTCGCCATGCAGGGTGGGTTGCACCACCCACACTCCGTCGATGTCGACGCCGATGGCGTCGGCGCAACTCAGTACATCAGGCATG
>JAFMNE010000017.1 GCA_017859395.1 Ilumatobacteraceae bacterium
AGAACGCCAAGTTCCCCGTCTCAGGCAAAATCCCACCCAAACGCAACACACCATCGGCGGCATTGCCAGCAGCAGCGGGTTCCTCTGCAGGTTCTTCTGAGGGTTCGTCGGCGGGCTGTTCCGCGGAGGGTTCCTCCGCGGGTGCATCGGCGTCATCATCGCCACCGCACGAAGCGGCGACGAGCGCGAGACCGATGACGAGCGCGCCCACGCGACGTACTCGTGATCTGATCATGTGATTCCTCCCCCTGTTTCGGCCGATACCCGATGTACCGACAGTCATGGGTCTGGTCAGCCTATGGAGGCTCAACAGAGGCTGCAATGCAGGCGCCGTTTGCCCGTTTGCCATCGTTGCGTTGCCGTGTATTCACCTCTGGCTGATGCGTGGCCGGTGGTGCTGGCTGGCTCGAGCGCACCGCGTCGCTAGGTTGGCGATATGGCGGTGGACCCATTTCGGCAGCTGGGTCTGGACCGTTCCAGTGCCGATGCCGATGCCGTTCGGCGTGCCCGGCGGCAGCTGGCCCGGGAAAATCATCCTGATGTGGGCGGTGATGCCGAGACGATGCGTGCGGTGAATGCGGCTGCGGCAGCGGCCCTTGCCGAGATCGAGGGTGCACGAAGGTCCTCTGGTGCGCCGTCTGGTCCTGCTCCGTCATCGGCGGCGTCGCCCGATCACAACGCTGGCGGCGGGGCTGTTCGGGTCGATCGGTGTTCGTTCACTATCGAGGTGTTGCCGGTCGATGCCCATGAGGTGCTGTGTGTGGCCGCGGCGTGGCTGGGAGAGGTTGTCGACGACGATCCGCCGTATCTGCTCGAGGTCGATATGCACGACCCTCTGCGGGCGTGGTGTCGGCTGGAGTTGGTGCCCGATGCCGGTGCCACCACGGTGTCGCTCGGGGTATCAGCTACCCACGGCCTCGACGGCTACCCGGCACCGGTCCCCGATGTTGATCGTGTCCGTGACCTTTGGGTCGACACGGTCAACCGCCTGGCTGTTGACGACCTGCTGCCGCCTTCGTAACGCGGTCACGCACCGCATGGCCAAGGCCGTGGGGTGCGGGCATCACCACCACGAGGGTGGTGATGTCATCGGTATCAGCCATGCGTAGATGGGTGTACAGATCGCGGGCGGCAGCCACGACATCTGCGCGCAGGTCGAGTACGCGCACCCCGGGAGCAGAGATGTCGGGAGGGCCTACCTCATCGAGGTGGTCGACGGCGAGCACGGTGCACGCGGGGGCGTAGTGCGCTGCGAGCATGCCCGCGGCGCGTGATGGCCCACTGGGGCCGTCAACGTGCCCGATGAGCCGATCGATGTCGTCGGTGGTGATGGCACCGGGCCGCAGGAGCTGTGGTGGGTCACTGGTGGTGTCCACGATCGAGCTCTCCACGCCGATCGCGCTGGCGCCGCCATCGAGAATCAGGTCGGTGTGTGGGTTGAGTAGCGCGCCGAGGTCGGCCACGACATGGGCAACGCTAGTTGGGCTGACCTCACCGAATCGGTTCGCGGATGGCGCGGCGATGGCGCCGCCGTGGCGCCGGAGAACCTCGGCGGTGAGGTCGTGGGCAGGAACCCGGATGCCGACGGTGTCGCGTCCACCGGTGACGGCATCGGGTACCTGGTCGGTTCGAGGGACCAACAAGGTGATCGGTCCCGGCCAGCATGCCGCAGCGAGCGTGGCGGCGGTGTGGTTGAAGACGCCGTATCGGCGGGCGATGTCAACATCGGCCACGTGAATGATGAGCGGGTGGCCCCGCGGGCGACCCTTGGTCTCAAAGATGCGGTCGACGGCTTCGGGCACCGCGATATCAGCGCCGAGGCCATACACGGTTTCGGTAGCAATGGCGACAAGCCCACCGAGGCGCAGGCGGCGCACAGCCTCATTGACGTCGGTGCTGACGAGGTCGTGCCCGTCACGGTGGTGAGGGGGCGCAGAGGTCACATCGGTACGGCGTCGAGGAACTCGAGCGTCGCGTCGATGAAGCCGAAATCTTCTGGGGTGGCGAAGTGGTCGACGTTGCGCAACACCTTCGAGGTGGCGTTACCGAGTGCATCCACGAGTTGGTCGGCGGGATGGACGAAATCGCGATCGCCGACGATGACCAAGGTGGGGCATGTCACCCGTGCGAGCGCGTCGGCATCGAGGCGGATGCGCTGCGGCTGGCGGAGAACAGCGGCAAGGGCCACCGGGTCCTGGTCGGGTTGCGCGGCGTACTGGGCGAAGATCCGCGAGTCGTTGTCGGCAGGGTCGCCGTCACCCTGGACGGCGGCCACGATGCGGGCGGTGCGGTCGTCGTCACGTTCGAAGATGTTGCGACCGATCCCTGCAAGGACGAGACGCCGAAATGCTCCGGGGTGTTCTGTGGCGGTGCGCAGCAACGTCAGCGCACCCATCGAGAATCCCACGGCGTCCACGGGTTGGTCGCCGAGGGCGTCGACGACGCGGGTTGTCAAGTCGGCGTAGGCCTCGGGCTCGTGGGGTTTGGGCGCGCTGCCGTGACCCAACAGGTCCACTCCGATCACTTCGCGTCCGGCGTCGGCGAGCAGGGCGGTGAACCCATTGCGTTCCCAGGTGGTCGCAAACGACCCACCCCATCCGTGGACGCACATCACAGGCGTGGTGTCGGTGCTCATGGCCCCAGCGTAGACCCGGGAGCGGTTTGGGCCGAGGTGTGGAGGGTGTCGGCGTGTCAGTGGCTAGCCTCGGAGGGTCCGTCTCAGCGGCCAAGGAGTTCACCGTGCGCATGCTGCATCCCAACCCGGGGCACGATCTCACGTACAACGACGTTTTTATGGTGCCGAGCCTGTCCGATGTGGGCAGTCGGCTCTCGGTCGATCTCACCACGCCTGACGGCATCGGGACCACGATTCCTGTGGTTGTGTCGAATATGACGGCGGTGGCAGGGCGCCGTATGGCCGAAGTGGTGGCGCGTCGTGGCGGTATCACCGTGTTGCCTCAGGACATCCCCATCGATGTGATCGCTGATGTTGTTGCCTGGGTGAAGGCTCGGCACACGGTTTTCGAAACGGCGATCACTTTGTCGGTGGGGCACACGATCGGCGATGCGTTGAACCTGATCCACAAACGGGCTCATGGGGCGATCGTCGTGGTCGATGATGAGCAGCGGCCGATCGGGGTCTTCACGGAGCGCGATGCGGCGGGCTTTGACCGGTTCACGCAAATCCAGAATGTCATGGCCCCGGACCTGTTCACGTTGCGCGACGACGTGGAGCCTGCGGCGGCCTTCGATGCTCTTGCCGACCATCGCATGATGGTGGCTCCCGTGGTCGACGCAGAAGAGCGCCTCGTTGGGGTGATGACGCGCACGGGTGCGTTGCGTTCGACGATCTACCGCCCTGCTGTTGATGCTCAGGGCCGTCTGTTGATTGCGGTCGCTGTTGGTATCAACGCCGACCCGGTGGGTCGGGCGCGGGCATTGGCAGATATGGGTGTTGACGTGATCGTGGTCGACACCGCCCATGGCCACCAGCGACGCATGATCGACGTGGTGGAAGCAGTGCGGGCCGCGGTGCCCGATCGCCACATCGTGGCGGGCAACGTCGTTACCGCGGAGGGCACCCGGCATTTGGTGGAGGCGGGCGCCGACATCGTGAAGGTTGGCGTGGGTCCTGGCGCGATGTGCACGACGCGCATGATGACCGGCGTGGGGCGCCCGCAGTTCTCCGCAGTTCTCGAGTGCGCGGCCGAGGCGCAGCGCCTCGGGGCCACCACCTGGGCCGATGGCGGGGTGCGTTTCCCGCGCGACGTCGCGCTCGCTCTGGCGGCGGGTGCGGGCAATGTGATGTTCGGTTCGTGGTTCGCTGGCACCCATGAGTCGGCGGCTGACGCACATCGCGACACCGATGGACGTCTGTACAAAGAGAGTTTCGGTATGGCATCGAACCGGGCGGTGAAGAACCGCAGCCGCGACGACCATGCCCTGGAGAGGGCCCGCAAGGAACTCTTCGAAGAGGGTATTTCAACCTCGCGTATGTATCTCGACCCGGATCGTGCCGGAGTGGAAGACATCATCGACCAGATCGTGGCCGGGGTGCGTTCGTCGTGCACCTATGCCGGAGCTGCCGACATTGCCCAGTTTCAAGAACGTGCGGTGGTCGGGGTGCAGGGCTCGGCCGGGTACGAGGAGGGTCGCCCCCAGGGGACCAGCTGGTGAGCGCGCGCGCATTCGTCGTGGCCCTCGACGGCCCGGCTGGTGCGGGTAAAAGCACCGTGGCGCGTGCGGTTGCCGCGCGTTTAGGTGTGGAGTACCTCGATACCGGAGCGATGTACCGCGCGGTGACGTTCGCCGTGCTACGCCGTGGAGTATCGGTGACCGACACCGTGGAGGTGGCCCGGTTGGCCACCGTCATCGATCTCGACATATCCACGACGTCGGTGGTGGTCGATGGTGTGGATGCCACCGCAGCGATCCGCGGGCGCGAGGTGACTGATGCAGTCAGTGCGGTTGCGGCGAATCAGGCGGTGCGTACCGTGCTGGTTGACCGCCAGCGCGCCTGGGTGGCAGCACGTGGAGGTGGGGTAGTGGAGGGACGAGATATCGCGACCGTGGTATTCCCCGATGCGGCCCTCAAATTGTTCGTGACCGCGTCACCGAGAGTGCGTGCTGAACGTCGGGTCGCCGAAACCGGTGGTGATGTGGCCGAGGTCGAAGCGTCGATCATCGAACGCGATCGTCGTGACTCCACTCGTGAGTCGTCACCATTGCTTCTCGCCGACGATGCCATCGAGCTCGATACATCAGATCTCGACATCGATGAGGTGGTTGCAGAGGTGGTGCGGCTCGCCGAAGAGCGGAGGGCCCAGTGAGTCGTCCGGACACATTCTTGGTGGGTGATGGCCGCGCTGCGATCGCCTTTTACCGTGTGGGGCGAGCGCTGGTCACCTGGTTGACGCGACTGTTGACCCGCATGTCGATCGAGGGTCGCGAGAATCTTCCGCCGTCGGGCGCCTATGTGCTGGCGCCGGTGCACCGGTCGTACATCGACACGCCGATCGCGGCCTGTGTGACTACGCGACGGTTGCGGTTCCTCGGGAAGGACTCGATGTGGAAGTACGCATGGTTCGGGTGGGTGCTGTCTGCGCTTGGCGCAATTCCCGTCACCCGGAACACCGCGGATCGTGAGGCGATGCAGCGTGCCCGCACGGTGCTCGATGCGGGTGAGCCCCTCGTGCTGTTCCCCGAGGGGGAGCGTAAGGAAGGCCCGATCGTGCAGCCGCTGTTCGACGGCGCGGTCTATGTGGCGTTGCGTGCCGGTGTGCCGATTGTGCCAGTGGGTATCGGTGGGTCGCAGGCGGTGATGCCCAAGGGGGCGCGTATGGTGCGACCGGCCAAGGTGCGCGTGCTGATCGGTGAACCAATCATGCCCACGGTGGCAGCAGGCGCGCGGGTACCGCGACGTGAACTCTCGGCGCATTCGGCTCGGCTGCACGCCGAACTGCAGCGCTTGTTTGACCTGTCGATGGTGGGCGTGGGGTGGTCGTACCCGCCGGTGTCAGTCAGCGATATGGGCAGCGGGGCGCCAGTTGATGTAACCGCCGATGCAGAGCCACCAGGCGCTGCCGGTACACCATCGGCGGAGTGAACTGATCGCCAACCACCTGTAGGTGGTCGCCAGCGTGTTAGGCGCTGAGGTGCACCGTGAGCGCCGAAGCGAGAGCCACCGGGTCGTCCACACCGCAGAGCTCCCGGGCTGAATGCATCGACAACTGTGGAACTCCAACATCCACGGTGTCGATCCCCAGCCGGGTCGCGGTGATCGGACCGATCGTGGAACCGCATGGCATCTCGTTGTTCGAACTGAAGGTCTGATGGGGCACTCCCGCAGTGGTGCATGCCGCAATGAATGCCGCGGCACTGGACGCGTCGGTTGCGTACCGTTGGTTGACGTTGACCTTTACTGCGGGCCCGGCGCCGATGCGTGGGGCGTGGCCCGGGTCGTGTCGTTCGGGGTAGTTGGGGTGCAGCGCATGGGCATTGTCGGCTGAGACGCATAGCGATGTTGCGTATGAGCGATGCCGGTCGTCGATATCGCCACCTCGGGCGTGCACATGGCGTGACAGCACCTGTTCGAGCAACGGCCCGGCCGCGCCGGTCACGCTGGCCGAGCCGACCTCTTCATGGTCGTTGGCCACCACGACCGCGATGGCGTTGCTCGGTTGCGCCGCAATCAGCGCGCGCACGCCGGCCCAGCACGACAACTGGTTGTCGAGTCGTCCTGAGGCGAGCAGCGAACGGTCGGTGCCGATGAGTGCCGCAGGAGTCACGTCGTACAGGCACAGGTCCCACGTGGTGGCATCACCGCCGGCCGCATCGGCAATCCATTCGGTAAGGGCGCTGTCGTTATCGGTGCCGAGCACCGGGGTCATATGCGTCTGGCGGTCGAGGCGAAGGCCGTCGTTCACGCTGCGATCCAAGTGGATAGCCAACTGCGGGACACGGCACAGGGCTGTGGTGGAGTCGACCAGCACCGTCGAGCCGTCGGCGCGAACGACGCGGCCGGCAATCCCAAGATCACGGTCGAGCCATGAGTTCAACAGCACACCGCCGTAGATCTCGATCGCGATCTGGCGCCATCCGTGACGGCTGATATCTGGTGATGGCTTGACCCGCAGGCAGGGTGAGTCGGTGTGGGCCCCAACGATGCGCCACGGTGTGTGCGCGGCCGCCCCGTCGGGGCAGTTCCATGCGATCACTGCGCCATCGCGCACCACATACCGGCGGCCGTGGACATCGTCGGCGCTCCAGCGGTGATCGAGTGCGAGGCGTTGCCACCCGGCGTCGTCGAGGCGCCGGGTCATCTCACCGGCAACATGGAACGGGGAGGGACCGGCATCGAGCAGCGCCATGAGATCGGCGATGGCCTCGTTGCGGGTGGTGTTTTCTGGGTGATGACGCACGGGGACCCCTTTCCGGCGGTAGGTGTACAGGGTATGACGCGTCGCACCAAGATCGTCGCCACCATTGGCCCTGCATCAGAGTCGCCCGATGTGTTGTCGGCCATGGTGGCTGCGGGCTGCGATGTGGTGCGCCTCAACCTGTCGCATGGCGATGTCGCCGGTCATCTGGAGCGGCTCGCCACGGTACGCCAGGTGGCGGCCGATGCCGGTCGGCATGTTGCCGTGCTGGCCGACCTTCCCGGGCCCAAGGTGCGCGTTGGTCGTTTCCCCGATGGTGGGGTTGAACTCGTCGGCGGCGCGGACGTTCGGCTGGTAGCTGGTGACGGCGGCTCCGATGCCGACACGATCTGCGTCGCGGAGCCGGGAGTGGTGGCTGCGGTGCGGGTCGGGGACCGTGTCGTGCTTGGCGATGGGGCGATTTCGCTCACCGTCGTCGCGGTCGAGGACGCATCGTTGGGACATGCAGCGGTGACCGCTCGGGTGGATACCGGCGGGCGCACCCAAGGCGCGCCCGGTGTGCACATTTCGTCCGAGCGGTTTCATCTGGGGACACCAACACCGGAGGATCTGGTGTTGACCGACACGATGGCGTCGGCGGGCGTGGAATTCATCGCGGTGTCGTTTGTGCGCACGGCCGCCGATTTGGCACCGGTGCGTGAGGTGGTGGCGGGACGTGCCCGGCTGGTCGCGAAAATTGAAACCTCGGCGGCTCTGGCCGATATCTCGGCGATCATTCAGGCCGCGGATGCGGTGATGGTGGCCCGTGGCGATCTCGGCATCGACTGCCCGATCGAAGATGTACCGCACCTGCAGAAAGCGATTGTGCGCGATTGCGTGGAACATGGGGTGCCGGTGATTACCGCCACCCAGATGCTCGAGTCGATGATCACTGCGCCGGCTCCGACCAGGGCGGAGGTCAGCGATGTGGCCAATGCCGTGTTCGACGGCACCGATGCGGTGATGCTGTCGGGCGAAACAGCCATTGGGCGCGACCCCGCAGCAGTGGTGGCCACGATGTCGTCGGTGGCCGAACGCGCCGAGCGCGAGGCGTCGTACCGTCAGTGGGCACGTCGTCTGGGTCGTCTGCAGCGCGGTGACTGGTCGTCCACCGATGACCGGGTGACTGCAGCGCTGGTACATGCGGCATCGGAGGCGGCTCACGATGTGGATGCCGCCGCAATTCTGTGTTGCACCAGGTCGGGCCGTACGGCGCGTGCAATGGCACGGTTTCGGCCCGAGGCGCGGTTGTTGGGCTTGAGCCCCGACCCGTCGGTGCTGGCATCTCTGGCGTTGTCGTGGGGGGTCGAGCCGGTTCCCGTCGACACATACGGATCAACCGATGAGATGGTGTGGTTCGCGGTGGAGACGGCGGTGCGCCACGGTTTGGTTGCTCACGGGTCGACGGTGCTCGTTCTCGCCGGGTCACCAGGTGGTGGCGAGGGATCGGCTGCGGCCGACGTCATGCGGATTGTCAGGGTCGAATGAGTCACGGGTTGCATGTGCATATCGCCGGTGTGGCCGACGCGTCGACCGTTGTTCTGGTGCACGGGTCGATGGACCGCTCCACCGGCTTGGCACGCCTATCACGACGACTCGAGAGCGAGTACCGCGTGGTGCGTTATGACCGCCGCGGGTACGGCCGTTCACGAGATGTCAGCGCGCCGTTCACGGTGCAGGCTCATATCGATGACCTGTGCGGCATCATCGAACGCGATGGTGGCGACGGCTGTATCGATGTGATTGGTCATTCCTTTGGTGGCAATGTCGCGCTGGGGGCAACGGCGCGCCTCGGTGCCACACGGGTGCGCACGGTCACGGTGTACGAGCCGCCGTTGTCGTGGACCCCTGACTGGCCAGGTGGGTCGGCGGGTCTCCGCGCTGACGCACCGGAAGCCTCGGCCGAGGCGTTTATGCGGCGACTAATTGGAGATGCCCGGTGGGAGCGTTTGCCGTCACGGACCCGGGCCGAGCGCGTGGCCGAAGGTCCGGTGCTGGTTGCTGAATTGGCCGACCTGCGCTCGCGTGCGCCGTGGGATCCAGCAGCGATCACGGTGCCGGTGCTCACCGTGGCGGGGTCGCGTGGGAGGGATCATCATCGTGCAGCGGTCCGCACGATCGCAGGGTGGATCGATGGAGCGGAGACCACCGAGGTCGAGGGCGCGCACCACTTCGGTCCGAACACGCATCCCGGTGAGGTGGCCGCGTTGTGGCGCGATTTCGTTGCGCGTCGTGGGTGATGATGCTGGCCCGGCAGGGCTTATACAGAGTGACGACGTTCGACGCTGACGGTGGTGAGCGCGAGACCTGCGGTGGCGGCGACTGCCGCGAGGGTGATCGATGCGCCCATGCCGACATTGTCGTAGAGCTGGCCGGAGATCACCACGGCCACCGAACGGGCCACGGTCGAAATCGCATTGCCGATGGCAAGGGCACGTCCACGTGCCAGTGGCGCCGCTTCACTCATCATCGACAGTGACGACACGAAGCCGTATTCAAAGCCGGCGATGAACACGCAGAGACCGATGATGGCAACCGCGGTCGATGAGGCCGACAGCGCCATCACGCCGAGTCCGCCGAGCAGGATGACTACTCCGATCAGGACCGAACGGCGGATACCGATGCGATCGGACACGGCGGCCATCGTGGACGACGACACAAGCTCGACCGCGCCCATGGCGGTCGCAACCGCACCCAATCCGCCGATTTCAAGGCCATGTCGGTCGGCCATCCATGCGCCGCTCACCACGAAGATGCCGAGTCCGGCGGCGGCGATGCACGCCGATGCGAACAGTGGTGGCCACGCGTCACCGGGGAGGCGTCCTGCACCGCGTTCAGTGCGACGCGTGTGGGTGTCGGGAGCAGGTGCATATTTGGCCACCACCACCGCCCCGAGCGCGGTGAGTGCGGCCAGGGTGATGTACGCGCCGCGCCAGCCATAGCGGTCGATGATCACGGCGAGAGCGGGAGCGCCGATCAGTAGCGACAGCGCCCACGAGGTTTCGTAGAGCCCGATGGCTCGGCCTCGTTGGTCATACGGCACGCGGTCGCCGATCAGCGCAAGGCCGGCGATTGTCAGATTGGTGACGCCGGTGACCAGGAGCACCATCGTGATGGCAAATGTGGCGATACTGCCCGACAGGGCGATCACCGACGACAGTGACACCAAGCAGAGTCCACCAACGATGACGCGTCGGTGATGTCCGCGGTCGAGGATGCCGCCGGCTGCCCAGGTGGACAGTCCGGAGAGTTCCGCGGTGCCGATGATGCTGGCGAGGGTGCCGGTAGACGTACCGAAGGCTCGTTCCAATGTGGGCAGGAATGGCCCGACCCAGCGCAGCGCGACGTTCGACGTGGCCTTGCCGGCCATCAGGGCCGCGAGGCCCCCTCCTAGACGTCCCCGGGGGTGGGGGTGGTCGGTCACCGGCCGCTCAGTTGGGCACCGTTGCGGGCACGTCGAGCTCGACGCCGAAGAAGGTGCAGGCAGCGGCCTCGCCGCCGGTATCGACCGCGGTGCGCACAGCATTCACGCAATCATCGATCGAATCCCGTTGGCTCCACACGCCGAATCCGATGGCGGCGATGATGACCACCGAGATGATCTTCATGATGATCGCTTTGGCAACGAGCGCCACGATCACGAACGCGACGATGATGGCGATGCCGACAATCAGGCTCATGTTCTTTGCGCCGTCGGCGCTGATAGCGGTCTGGGCCAAGGTGACCACGTTGGTGTTCATGGGCGCGACCCTACGACCTCGGCCTCTACGCTGCACGTCATGTCGAACGAGCAGCCAACATCTGGTGTGAATCTCTCAAGTGGTCTTCCATCGACGGTGCTGCCCGACGAGTCGGTGGAGGTGCGCCATGGTGTGGCTCAGGCAGCCGATGCCGATGACCCTCGGGCAGCGATTGCGGTGGTTGCTGCGCGAAGCCCGCGGTCGCTGGCCGCGTGGGCGGCGCTCGCTGAGGTATCGGAGTCGGTGATGGACCGGTATGCAGCGGCTCGTGTGGGGTATCACCGGGGGCTCGATGCCTTGCGTGCGAATGGCTGGCGGGGTTCGGGGTATGTGCGCTGGGCTGCGCCGTCGAACCACGGGTTCTTGCGGTGCCTGTTGGCGTTGCAGCGCGCTGCCGCGGAGATTGGCGAGCACGACGAGGCGGAGCGCTGCGCATTGTTCCTCGCACAGTTGGATCCGTCGGGGGTGCCGAGCGAGTTCGGTGCCATCGCGCCCGTGGGCGCCTGACCGGGCTTGGTGATTCACCGGCGATGTCCACTCACGCGGTGACGGGAGCGGTGTTGGCCGGTGGGGCATCGCGACGGATGGGCCGCGATAAGGCCCTGATCGATGTGGGTGGGCGCACGCTGATCGACCGCGCCCTCGACGTCATGGCCGATTTCGACCAGGTGGTGGTGCTCGGCGGTTCTGCGCAGGTGGCGCAGATCTGTTCTCGGCGGGGCGTGGAGGTGCTCGCCGACGTTCATCCCGGCTCGGGTCCGCTCATGGCAATTCTCACGGCCGTCGAGCAGGTGGGTGACGTGGTGGCTATGGCGGTGGATATGGCTGGGGTACAGGCGGCCATGGTCGATGCGGTGCGCGCTGGTGGAGATGCCCGTGGGGTGGATATCGCGGTGGCGACTTCGCTGGGGGAGGTGCAGCCAGCGCTTGCACGATGGAACGCGTCGGTATACCCCGCAGCGATGGCGGCTGTGGATGACGGTGTGCGGTCGTTGTTCGGGGTCGTGGGGCGCGATGAGGTGTCGGTGGTGCAGGTGGAAGTCGGTGCGGGCGTGGGGATCAACCTGAATACACCGGCCGATGTGGCAATCTTCAATGACGTCGGTCAATGATGATGCGACCTGATCGATATTGTCCGGACATATTTCCTGCTCGCTAGGATGATGGTATGACCCCCGCTGAAATCACCACTGCCGACCTTGCCGCCGCGATGGCCAACGGGCCCGTGCGGCTGTTCGATGTCCGCGAACCCGATGAGTTCGCTGCCGGTCGTGTGCCTGGCGCCATCCCCGTCCCGTTGCAGACCGTTCCCGACAACATTGACACGTTCCGCGGCGACGGTCCGGCCTATGTCATCTGCCGCTCCGGTGGCCGCTCAGCCGCAGCGTGTGAGTTTCTTGCGGCGAACGGCGTGGACGTGGTGAATATCGCCGGCGGCACGGCGGTGTGGGCGAGTGAAGGGCGCGACCTGGAGATCGGCGACACCGCAGAATGAACGCCAGCGCCAGCATCGTCCACGAATGGGTCGACGATGATTCTGGCGTTGAATCGGTGATCGACGAGGCCATCGCTGCAGGGCGCTACGCGATCGACACCGAATTTCACCGTGAACGCACCTATTTCCCGGCGCTGGCCCTTGTGCAGATTGCCTGCGGGGATCGCATCGTTCTGATCGACCCACTCGCGGTCAATATCGGCGCCCTGGGGCGACTCTTCGCCACCGAGACACTCGCGGTCTTCCATGCCGCCCAACAGGATCTCGACGTGTTGACCCACGCGGTCGGCTCGGTGCCGTTGGCATTTGTCGACACTCAAATTGCGGGCGGGTTCCTCGGATATGGCACGCCGTCACTCGTGGCGCTGCTGACTGGTGAATTGGGTATCACCCCGGGCAAGGGCGACCGCTTGACCGACTGGTTGCGTCGTCCGCTCACCGCTGCGCAGCGGGACTACGCCGCGGTCGATGTGGCCTACCTCATCGAAGTGTGGGATCGACTGGCGAGCCGTTTAGAGGCGGCCGGTCGCCTTGGTTGGGCTCTTGATTCATGTGCGGAACTCGGTGCGCGGCCGGTCGGCCCGACCGATCCTGAGAAGGCCTGGTTGCGAGTGAAAGACGTTCGCACCCTGAAACCCCGTGGTCGCGCAGTGGCCCGTGAAGTGGCGGCGTGGAGGGAACGGCGCGCGATGCGCCTCGATATCCCGGTGCGTCAGGTCATGCCCGATCTGGCGTTGTTGGGCGTCGCCCAACGTGCGCCGCGTGATGTCGGCGCCCTCGGTCAGGCGCGGGGAGTGGACGGTCGTTGGACAAAGGGGGCGATCGCCGATGAGATTCTCGACGCGGTTGCCATTGGGGCCGAGGCCGACCCACCCGAGTTACCCACCGGTGGCGACGACCTCGACCGGCGCCTTCGGCCAGCGATCGCGCTGATATCGGCGTGGGTAGCCCAAGTCGCCAAGGACGAACAGATCGACACAGCAATGCTGGCCACCCGTGCGGACCTGGTGTCGTTTCTCGCCGATGACCCCGCCAGCCGCCTGCGTAGCGGATGGCGTGGCGAACTCCTCGGTGATGGCATTGCGGCGCTGGTGTCGGGCCGAGCAGCACTCACTTTCGATCCCGGAGATGGATCTCATCGGGGCGGACTACGCCTCGTGGGTCTCGATCCGGTAGGGTGACCAAAGCGTGTCCCCCCGACACGCATCCGTCAGGACCACCATCGACACACCTGGGAGCCCGACTGTGAAGAAGGGTCGACATCGCCGCTTCGAAGAAGCGCGGAAACTAAAGCAGGCAGGTCCCGGAGCGTTTGATCTCGGTTTCGGTGATCGCTCTAGGGATAGCGACGACGACGAGGACGAGTACGCCGCGTTAGCGGAGAAGTACGGCGTCTCCTTTGACGACGACGATTCCGACGACGAGGACTGACCCTTGCCGGCGACGCCGGCACCTAGGTGCGTGGCGCGTCCCTGGCTGCACCGTTGAACGCGGGATGATCTGGTTCAGCGGCCGCGCACGGTTGGGTGGGGCAGCGGCACCCATGTGGGGCGGGTGAGTTGACTCACCATCAGGTCGTAGATCTCGCGGCCGACCAGCTCGATGATTTCGTCGGCACTGGCGATGTACACCGGGTCGGTGCCGGTGAACGCTTCGGGTGCCTCGGTGCACCACCAGTGGAATTCGCTGCCTCCATCGCCCCAGTCCCGGCGTTTCCACTCGCGTAGCCGTGAGGTGACGTGTCCGGTGCCGTCCGTCTCGTGCTCGAGGCGGATCGGGACCTGCCAGCACACGTTGGGCTTCCAATCGAGGGGCCGTTCGCCGGCCGCCATGGCAGCGATGTGCAGTGCGCAGCCAGTGCCGCCGTCAAAACCTGGCCGGTTCAAGAAGATGCAGGCATCATCGACTTGGCGGGTCACGGTTGTGGGTGCGCCCTCATCATCGGGTTCGCCGGGTTCCAAGAAGCCGTCGCGTGTCGCTTCACCGTGGAACTGCATGTGATGGGGCTGCAATTTGACGAACGCACGCACCACGGTCTGCACATCGTCGTCATCCACGAAATGAGCGCCGTAGCTGCAACACCCTTGTTGCATCTCGGTTGCATCGGCGTCGAGCACCCCTTTGCATCCCTCGCCGTAGATACAGCGATGCGATGAGCGCATGTACGTCGCATCGATAAGCCACGTGCGGTCCTCGGTGGGATCCTCGAACGAGATCCATTCGTGGACATCGCTGGCTTGCGCGCTGCTGCGTCGTCCCACGACGGCGAGGGTACCGCCCTCGGTAGGCTCGCGGGCACTATGACCGAGTCGATGTCCGCCGATCAGCTGCGCCGCTCCTTCCTCGACTTCTTCGCGTCGCGCGATCACACGGTGGTGCCCTCGGCCAGCTTGATCCCGCACGATCCGTCGATCATGTTCACGGTGGCCGGCATGGTGCCATTCAAGCCGTACTTCGTTGGTGATGAAGTGCCGCCGTATGCCCGTGCGACCTCGTCGCAGAAGTGCGCACGTGCTGGCGGCAAGCACAACGACCTTGACGATGTGGGTCGCACCAAACGGCATCTCGTGTTCTTCGAGATGCTCGGCAATTTCTCCTTCGGCGACTACTTCAAAGGCGAAATCATCCCGTGGAGCTGGGAACTGGTCACCGAGGGGTGGGGTTTCGACGGCGACCGGCTGTGGATCACCGTGCACGAGAGCGACGACGAGGCCGAAGCCATCTGGCACGAGCAGGTCGGTGTGCCGATGGAGCGCATCCAGCGCCTCGGCGACAAAGACAATTTCTGGCAGATGGGTGACACGGGGCCGTGTGGCCCGTGTAGCGAGATTCACATCGACCGCGGGCCCGCATTCGGCCCTGATGGCGGCCCGTTGCACGATCCGGCCGGTGACCGGTTCATGGAGTTCTGGAACCTGGTATTCATGCAGTTCGATCAGGCGGCCGATGGCACGCGCACCTCATTGCCGAAGCCCTCCGTGGACACCGGTGCGGGGCTCGAGCGCATTCTCGCGCTGGTGCAGGGGGTCGATTCGGTGTGGGAGACCGACCTCATGGCCCCGCTGATCGACACGGCGTGCTCGCTCACTGGTGCCACCTACCGGCCGGGCAGCTACGACGATCGTGAGTCATTTGCGGTGCGGGTGCTGGCCGAACATGCGCGGTCGGCCGCGATGCTGGTCGACGATGGGGTGTTCCCGTCGAACGAGGGCCGGGGCTACGTGCTGCGGCGCATCTTGCGGCGTGCGGTGCGTTACGCCTTCTTGCTCGGCACCGAACGTCTGGTCATGCCCGATCTCGCTGCCCGGGCGATCGATGTGATGGGCGCGGCATACCCCTCGCTCGGCGCCAACAGCGACTTCATTACCGGTGTGCTCACCAAAGAAGAAGAGCGCTTCCGGCATACCTTGCGCACTGGCATGGGCATCCTCGACGACGAGTTGGCCACGGGCGGCTCCCTTGGGGGTTCCACAGCGTTCTTGTTGCACGACACCTACGGTTTCCCGCTCGAACTGACCGAGGAAATCGCCGGCGAACGCGGAGTGAGCGTCGATACGGCGGGCTTCGAAGTGGAGATGCAGGCGCAACGTGAACGTGCCAAGGCCGCGCGCCGTGATGGCACCGGCGGTGATGACCGTGTGGCTATTCACCGCGGTGTGCTCGATGAGTTCGGCACCACCGAGTTCGTTGGCTACACCGACGATGTCGCCACGGCCCGGGTGCTGCATATCGATGCGGTGGTGGGGCCCGACGGTGACGACCTGCTGGAGGTATTCATTGATCGCACCCCGTTCTATGCCGAATCGGGTGGCCAGATCGGTGATGTGGGCACCGTGGTTGGCCCCGCCGGTGTTCTTGAGGTGATCGACTGCACGTTCGCCCTGCCGAATCTGCGGCGCCACCTTGCGCGCGTGGTCAGCGGTGAGGTCAACGTGGGCGACATGGTGGAGGCCAGCATCGATCGCGCGCGTCGTGACGCGATTCGCAAGAACCACACCGGCACCCATGTGCTGCACTGGGCATTGCGCACCGTTCTTGGTGAGCATGTGAAGCAGGCAGGGTCATGGGTCGGTCCCGACCGGCTGCGCTTCGACTTCTCGCATTATGCAGCGGTGACCCGTGAGGAGATCGCCGAGATCGAACGACTTGCGAATATCGAAACCCTGGCAAACACCGGCGTGCGGTCGTTTGAGACAACCAAAGATGAAGCTGAAGCGCTTGGCGCCATTGCCTTCTTCGGCGACAAGTACGGCGATGTGGTGCGGGTGCTTGAGGCCGGGTCGTCGATCGAGTTGTGCGGTGGCACCCATGTGCGCGCCACCGGAGATATCGGCACCATCAAGGTGATCTCGGAATCGTCGATCGGGTCGAACCTGCGTCGTATCGAAGCGGTCACGGGTGCGGCATCGGTTGAGTTGCTGCAACGGCGCACCGATGCGCTCGCCGAGATCGGTGACCTGGTGGGGTCGAGCGGTGACGAGATCGCCGATGGTGTGCGGCGCAAACTCGACGAGATCCGCCAACTGCAGGACGAGTTGAAAGCGCTGCGGTCCGCTGCGGCGACATCACGAGCCGGCGACATCGCCGCTACCGCTGTTGATGGTGTGGTGGCCCAGCGCATCGATGACATGGCACCGGGTGATATGCGCGAGTTGGCCATCGCCGTTCGTCAAGCAGGTGCGCGCCGGGTGGTGCTGGTGGGGGAGACCTCCACCGGTGGCGTTGGCCTCGTCGCTGCGGTCGGCCCCGATGAAGGTATTCCCGCTGCTGATCTGATCCGCGATGCGGCGCGTGCCGTTGGCGGTGGTGGCGGGGGCAAGGGAGATGTGGCGACCGCTGGTGGCAAAGATGTCACCGCGATCGATGAGGCCCTGCGCATCGCATCGGAGGTCGCGGCGGGGTGAGCCCGCCATCGGCCACCCACCGGGTCATCGGTGTCGACCCCGGCCGGCGCCGCATCGGGGTGGCACTGGGCACGAACGGTGTTGCCAGCCCGCTCGAGGTGATTCACCGCACATCCTCGCTCGATGCGGATCTTCGGCGGTTGGTGAACCTGGTCGACGAATGGGAGGCCACCGCTGTGGTGGTGGGTCTGCCGCTCACATTGAACGGCGATCACGGGCCAGCGGCGGTGGCCGCCACCACCCTGGCGGAACGGTTGGCTAGGTTGACGTCTGTGCCGGTGGAGATGCACGACGAGCGCCTCACGACGGTGACGGCGGAACGCGCCATGGTCGAGGCTGGCCTCGACGGGGTGCAGCGTCGACGCAGTGTCGACAAAGTGGCGGCAGCGGTGATGCTGCAATCGTGGCTCGACGCACGTGCGGGGGCCTGAATGCGCGACGACGTTCTTTCTGATGACCGTCGCGCCGAAGCGCACTGGCGGGTCGATCCGTGGGATGACCCGGTGGAGGTGCCCGTCGTGGAAGCACCCGCTCCAGCCGGGGTGTGGGTGCGTTGGTTGGTTGTGGCGGTGGCCGTGGTGGTCGCTGCGGCCGTGCTGACCGCAGGAGTAGTCGGCTGGTGGCTGCTCGAACGCGTGTCGGCAGCGGACGAGATCGGCGACCCGGTGCGTTTCGACATCGCCGCCGGCGACGATCTGGGTGATGTTGCAGCTGGCTTGGCGGCCGGCGGGTTCATTGCCGATGCCGGTGTGTTCGAATGGTACGTGGAGCAACGTGGTGGGCTTGAGGTGGTGCCCGGGTTGTATCGCGTGCGCCCGGGCGCTCATCTCGGTGATGTGCTGTCGGTGTTGCGCACCCCGCCCGATGAGACCTATCAGCAGGTGACGTTCCCTGAGGGGTTCACCGTGGCGCAGATTGCCGACCGTCTTGATGACCGATTGGTGCAGATGGATGCGGCCAGATTCTTGGCGCTCACCGACGATGCCGAGCGCTCGGTGCCGCTGCGACCTGATGGGGTGATATCGCTCGAGGGTCTGTTGTTCCCCGACACCTACCGCATATCGAATGCAGACAACGAGGGCCAGGTCATCGAGCGAATGCTCGAGCTGATGGAGCGCGTCGTGGCTCAAGAGGATGTGCTCGCAGCCTCGCAGCGGCTTGGGTTGAGCCCGTATGAGATCTTGACGGTGGCGTCAATGATCGAACGCGAGGCCAAGGTCGATGCGGATCGTGCCGTGATTGCCCGCGTGATTTACAACCGTTTGGCGCGTGGGATGCGGTTGGAGATCGACGCCACGCTGTACTACGGCGCGCCAGCCGGCACACCTTTCGATGTGCTGCGCGACACCGACTCGCCCTACAACACCTACCTCTACAGCGGCCTGCCACCGACGCCGATCGCCAACCCGGGTCGTGCATCCATTCGCGCGGCGGTGAACCCCGCGCCGAACCCCGCGTCGGGCGACGAGATCTGCACGGTTCTGCCGGATCCCACCGTCGACTGCGATTATCTGTTCTATGTGCTGGCCGACGATGACGGATCTCATGAATTTGCTGTGACTTTCGAACAGCATCAGGCCAATATCGATGCGGCGCGGCGCGCAGGGGTGCTGCCATGATCGCCGCGTCGACAACGGTGGTGGCGGTCATCGGTGATCCGGTGCGCCATTCGCTGTCGCCGGTGATGCACAACGCCGCGTTCGCTCATGCAGGGCTGGATTGGGCGATGGTGGCACTGCCTGTTCGGGCTGGTGACGGGGCGGCAGCGGTGAGTGCAGCGCGCACCATGGGTGTGGCGGGCCTGGCGGTGACGATGCCGCATAAGGCCGACGTGGCTGCTGCTGCCGATCATCGTGATGCGACGGTGCAGCGGTTGGGTGTCGCCAACACGGTGGTGTTCGACGGTGGTGCGGCGACGGCGTACACCACCGATGGTGATGGTCTGGTCGATGCCATGGTGTCGGCCGGTCACGACCCTGCTGGTGCACGGGTGTTGATCGTGGGCGCAGGTGGAGCAGCCCGCTCGATTGTCGAAGCGATGACGCGTCGCGGTGCCCGGGCGGTCACGGTGGCGAATCGCACCGTGACCCGTGCTGAGCAATGCGCTGCATGCGCGGCTGCGGATGCGCCGGTGAGCGCGATTGGTCTCGACGATATGGGTGATGTTGTCGCAGAGGTCGACATCGTTGTGAACACCACCTCGGTCGGGATGGCAGGAACCGATCGCGAGGATGCCCTTGTGGTGCCTGCGGCAGCGTTGCGGTCAGAGCAGGTGGTGGTCGACATCGTGTACCACCCGTTGCAGACCCCGCTTCTGGTGGCCGCCGATGCGGTGGGTGCCGACACCCTTGACGGCTTGGCCATGCTTGTCCACCAAGCGGTTCGCCAGCAGATGTTGTGGACCTCGCACACCCCACCGGCGCAGGTGCTGCGAACCGCGGCGCTGGGTGCCCTTGGCCTCGCCGACAGTTGAGCACGGCGCTATTGAGTGGCATCTGCCACTGGTGGCGGTGGGTGCACCGTCGACGCCGGAGGCCACGCGGGTAGCCTGAGAGGCGATGTTGCGCCTTCTCACCGCCGGAGAATCACACGGGCAAGGTCTTGTCGTCGTGCTCGAGGGTCTGCCTGCGGGCCTTGAGATCACGGCCGAGGAGATCCAAGCCGAAATGGGCCGGCGTCGCCTCGGCTATGGCCGTGGGCCACGACAGCGCTTCGAGGTCGATGAACTGACGCTGATCGGCGGTGTGCGCCATGGCCGCACCCTCGGGTCACCGCTGGCTATCGAGATTCAGAACACCGAGTGGTACCGGAGCGACAAGTGGCATGAGGAAATGTCCCCAGCGCCGGGCCAGACCGCAGTGCCGCTCACCCAGGTGCGCCCGGGTCATGCCGACCTTGCCGGTATGCAGAAGTACGGGTTCACCGATGCGCGCGATGTGCTGGAACGGGCGTCCGCCCGTGAGACAGCTGCGCGTGTGGCAGCAGGTGCCGTTGCCAAGAAGCTGCTGAGTCACCTCGGTGTGGAGATCATCTCCCATGTCATCCAGATGGGGGCGGCACGGGTGGCTGACGGTGCAGCGCGGCCCACCCCAGCGGATCTTGACGCGGTGGATGAGTCACCGGTGCGCTGTTTCGACGCTGACGCGTCCGAGGCCATGGTGACCGAGATCAAAGCTGCGGCCAAAGACGGCGATTCGTTGGGCGGCGTCGTCGAGGTTCTGGCTTTCGGGGTGCCCATCGGGCTTGGCTCCCATGTGCATTGGGATCGCAAACTCGATGGTCTGTTGGCCCAAGCACTGATGTCGATCCAGGCGGTGAAGGGCGTGGAAATCGGCGATGGTTTCGAGGTGGCTGGCCGGCGCGGGTCGGTGGCCCATGACGCCATCCGGTTCGATGCAGCCGATGGCCGCTATCGCCGCTTGTCCGACCTGTCGGGTGGGCTCGAGGGTGGTATCACAACTGGCGAGTTGGTGGTGGCACGTGCCGCGATGAAGCCGTTGGCCACATTGAACGTGCCGACCCTTGAAACAGTCGATACCGCCACCCGCGACAGTGCGGTGTCGTTCAAAGAACGCACCGATGTCACCGCGGTGCCGGCCATGGGCGTGGTCGCCGAGACCATGGTCGCCCTCGTTCTCGCCGATGAGGCCCAGCGAAAATTTGGTGGCGATTCGGTGGAGGAGTTCGTGCGCAACGCGTCGGCGGCCGCCGCGGTGATCGCCGAACGGACCTGAGCGTGGTCGTGGTGCGTACTCGACGAGGTCGGCGATGACGCGGCGCGTCACGGTTGCCCTGGCCACCGGTGGCGTTGACCGTTCCTACGATGTCGTTGTCGGCCATGGTGTGCGATCGTCGGTGGGCGACAGCGTTGCGGGGATCGGCGCGGTGCGTCGGGTGGCGCTCGTCACCCAAGACGGCATCCCGTTCTCGTCGGCCGGCGATCTTGGCCTCGATGCGGTGCAGGTATCACGTCATGTGATCGGCGACGGTGAGGACCATAAGACGTTCGACACTGTGGCGCGGTTGTGCCGCGAGTTTGTGGCTGCGGGGCTGACCCGTGGCGATGCGGTGGTGGCGGTTGGTGGCGGAATGGTCACCGATGTCGCTGGGTTCGCCGCTGCGTCGTACCACCGTGGCATTGCGGTGGTGCATGTGCCCACAACCCTGCTCGGCATGGTGGATGCAGCAATCGGCGGCAAGACCGGAGTGAACCTGCCCGAGGGCAAGAATCTCGTCGGCGCGTTCTGGCAGCCCGCTGGCGTGGTCTGTGATCTCGATGCGCTCGCCACATTGTCCGAGCGTGAATTGCGCTGTGGTCGAGGCGAGATGGCGAAGTATCACTTCTTGACTGGTGATGATCTGCAGGTGATGGATCTCGCCGATCGGGTGGCGCGCTGTGTGGAGATCAAAGCCGAGGTTGTGGCCTCTGATGAGCGCGAATCGGGCCGCCGGGCACTGTTGAACTATGGCCACACGTTGGCCCACGCCCTTGAGATCGCTTCGGATCACTCGATCGCTCATGGTGAGGCCGTGGCGATTGGGCTGGTCTTTGCGGCCCGTCTCGCCGAACGACTCGGCCGTATTGATACCGAGCGGGTGCAGGCACATGTGCAGGTCGTCGATGGCGAATATGCCCTGTCGTCAGCCATTCCTCGCGTCGCTGATGCCGACGCGCTGGTGGCGTTGATGGCGCGTGACAAAAAAGCCGTCGATGGGCTGACCTTCGTGCTCGATGGTCCACAGGGCGTCGAAGTGGTGGTGGGGGTCGACGGCACGGTGGTGCGCGACCTTCTCGCCGAACTATTGCCGGCATGACCCGCGCCGACCCTGCGGCCGCGACCGGGAACGTTGACGGGGTGACGTTGCGTCGTTGGACGTCCGATGATCGCTGGGCCATGCGCGAGATGAATGCCGACCCTCAGGTGATGACCACGATCGGGCCGGTGATGGATGACGCAGCGAGCGACGCCTTCATCGACCGGATCGACCGCTCGTTTGTTGACCATGGATTCGGATTGTGGTGCGTCGACGTGAACGGCGAGCCGGCTGGTTTTTGTGGGTTGATGTTGCCGTGGTTTCGCGACGGTGTTGAGATCGGGTGGCGTTTGCGGTCGTCGATGTGGGGTCGGGGAATCGCCACGACAGCAGCCCGACTGGCTGCCGATCAGGCCTTTTCCGTATCGGGGCTGGGCCTGACAGAGTTGATTTCGTTCACTGCGGCGATCAATTCACGGTCGATTGCGGTGATGGAGCGACTGGGGATGGAACGTGATCTCGGTGGTGATTTCTTGCACCCTGGGGTGCCACCCGAATCGCCGTTGGCTCCTCATGTGCTGTATCGACTGTCGGCGGCGCGGTACCGTGATGGGCTGTGACCACAGTCCTGCTCCTTCATGGGCCGAACCTCAATCTGCTCGGTGAGCGTGAACCCGAGGTGTACGGCACGGCGACCCTCAACGATCACGTGGCGCGGGCACGGGCGACGGCCACCCCATTCGGCATTGAGGTGGAGCATCTGCAGTCGAATCACGAAGGTGACTTGGTCGAGGCGGTGCATGGTGCACGCAATCGATGCGCCGCAATCATTGTGAACCCGGGAGCGTTCACCCATTCGTCGTGGGCGCTGCATGATGCTCTGGCCTCCTTCGACGGACCGGTGGTGGAATTGCACCTGTCGAACCCGGACGCCCGTGAACCGTGGCGACGCACCAGTGTCGTGGCACCGGTAGCAACCGGGACGATCAGCGGGTTCGGCGGTCACGGCTATGAGTTGGCGGTGCGTGCCGTGGCCGCGCGGCTCGAGTTGTCCTCGTCATGACGTCAGGCCGTGTCGAGGCGCTGCGCTCGGCATTGGCCGTCGATGGTCGTGCCGCGTCGATGTTGGTGTCGGATCCCTCCAATATTCGTTGGTTGACGGGCTTCACCGGGTCGTCGGGTGCGGTGGTTGTCACCGCCGGGCGGGTCGCATTGGTGACCGATGGGCGTTACACCGATCAGGCGCGCCGACAACTCGACGATGTTGGCCTCGGCGACGCCGAGGTGGTCACGGCCATGTCGGCTGCGGCGATGGACGCTGAGGTAGCCCGACTTGCTGGTGACGAGGCATTGGGGGCCGAGGCCACGCGGTTGAGTCATGCACGGTGGTCGGCATTGGCCGAGCACGCGTCGCCGGTGGCAGCCGATGGGCTGCTGGAGGGTTTGCGTCGTCACAAGACCGCTGATGAGGTGGCGATGATGGAGCGAGCAGCCTCCATTGCATCGGCTGCGTTAGCCGAGGTGGCACCGATGTTGGTGGCCGGGGTGCGTGAACGCGACATTCGCGATGAACTGGAGTACCGCATGCGATGCCACGGGGCCGATGGCCCGAGCTACGAGACGATCGTGGCGAGCGGGCCTGACCATGCCGCGCGACCGCATCAGCGCCCCACCGATCGAGAACTGTGCAAGGGCGACTGGGTGATCATCGATGTCGGGGCGTTGCTGCAGGGGTATCACAGCGACATGACCCGCACGTTCTGTGTGGGTGAGCCCTCAGCGGAGCAACTCCGTTGGTACACCGCCGTTACCGAGTCGCAAGCAGCCGGTCTCGCCGCCGTGGGTGATGGTGTGCTCGCGCGTGAGGTCGATGCGGCCTGTCGCGAGGTTCTCGAGGCCTATGGCCTTGGTGAGTTCTTCATTCACGGCACTGGTCACGGGGTGGGGCTCGACATTCACGAGGACCCGTTCGTGGCGCGGACCTCGGCGGCAATTCTGCGCACTGGTGACGTCGTCACCGTGGAGCCCGGGGCGTATCGTGTGGGCACCGGAGGCGTCCGCATCGAGGATCTTGTACTGGTCACCGATGACGGCCACCGGCCGCTGACCTCATTCCCAAAGGACGACCCATGCCCGCCATCACTACCAACGATCTGAAGACCGGAATCACCCTCGAACTCGACAATGGCCTGTTTCAGGTGATCGAGTTCCAGCATGTGAAGCCCGGCAAGGGTGGCGCGTTCGTACGGACCAAGCTTCGCAATGTGCGCACCGGCAATGTGTTCGACCGTACCTTCAATGCGGGGGTTCGGGTCGAGCAGGCCATCATCAACCGTGAGGAGATGCAGTTCTTGTATCGCGACGGTGCCGACTTCGTGTTCATGAACAACGAGTCGTATGAGCAGATGAACGTGCCACCGGCTGCGCTCGGCGAGGTGGCCGATTTCATGATCGAGGGCATGGTCGCCCAGGTCGCTTTCTACGGCGACGACATCATCGGCGTGGAAATTCCGGCGTCGGTCGAGTTGACCATTGCCGAAACCGAGCCCGGTGTGCAGGGCGACCGGGTATCGGGGGCACGCAAGCCGGCCACGCTGGAAACCGGACGTGTTGTGCAGGTGCCGTTGTTCGTCGAGACCGGCGACCGCATCAAAGTCGACACCCGTACCGGCGAGTACATGACCCGTGTCTGATCCCGATCGTTTCGACGAGCGCACGGCCGCGCGAGAACGTGCACTCGACTTGTTGTACGAAGCACATTCGAAGCAACTGCCGGTGGCCGATGTGCTCTCCGCTCAGGCGCTCGACGTCTCCGACGAGGTCCGGCTGCTGGTGGAGGGCACCGAAGCCACCTGTGAGCGTGCCGATGAGTTGATCGCGGCCCGGTCGCGTGGATGGACGCTGGAGCGCATGCCGGTCATCGATCGCACCGTGATGCGAATGGCCACGTTCGAGTTGTTGTCGCGACTCGATGTGCCACGCGCAGTGGTGCTCGACGAGGCCGTGTCGATGGCCAAGCGGTACTCCACCGATGACAGTGGGCGATTCGTGAACGGAGTGCTGGCAGCCATCGCCGACGAGGTCCGACCCGGATGATCGCACGGCTCCGGAGCGTTGATCCGGGGTTGTACGCACTCAGTGCGTTCATTGCGGCGTACGTCATCTGGTTCGGGTCGGCGACGCTCAATATCCATCACGGCCTTGGTACGGCCAGTTATGACTCGGCCCTGTACGACCAGGGTGTGTGGCTGCTGTCGCGTTTCGACGCGCCGTTCGTCACGTTGATGGGGCGCAATCTGTTCGGCGATCACTCGTCGTTCATCTTGTTGACCCTGGTGCCGTTGTATTGGTTGGCCCCGGGCGCATGGATTCTGTTCTGGTCGCAGGCTGCGGTCATTGCGGCCGGCGCGGTGCCGGTGTATCTGTTCGCCCGGTCACGGCTGCGCTCAACCACGGTGGCGTTGGGCTTTGCCGGTGCGTTCATGGTGCATCCAGCAGTGCTCGGTGCGCTCTATGAGAACTATCACCCCGATTCGTATCTTGGGTTGTTCATCCCGTTGGCGTTGTGGGCAGCGTTGGAGCGACGGTGGGGCTGGTATGCGGTCGCGGTCGTGGCGGCGCTCAGCGTGAAAGAGGATGTGTCGTTGGTGCTGGTGCCGATCGGCATTTGGGTGATGCTGAATCGTCGGGTGCGTATCGGTGTGGCCACGGTGCTGGGATCGGTTGCGTTCATGGTGGTAGCCATGTTCGTGGTGATGCGGTCACTCATCGGTGTGCCCACCCGGAACACGTGGCGGATCCCTTTTGGGGGGCCGAGCGGGTTCATCTCGACAGCGCTACGCGACCCGACCCAGGTGATTGATCATCTGCGTTCTGATGGTCGCCTCTGGTACCTGTGGCAGATGGCATCGCCGATGGGGCTGGTGTTCCTACGACGGCCGGCGTTGGCGGCGGTGAGCGCACTGGTGTTGTTCACCAACATCGTCAGCACCTACTGGTACCAGTACCACGTGCAGTACCACTACAGCTTGGTGGCGGTGCCGGGGTTGGTGTTCGGCACGATCTGGGCGATCAGCACGTTCGCTCCGCGCGGGCTGGGTGGCCGGCGCATGGCCCTTGCGGTGGTGTTCGTGTCGAGTGCGGTGACGGCATGGCTGTGGTCGCCGTTGCCGGGAGCGCGGTCGGAGCCGGCGTATTGGCCTGCGAATCACCCGGTGGCGGTCGCGGCGCGTGACGCCATTGCGCAGGTGCCCGATGACTCGTCGGTGGCTGCTCATTATCGCATCACCCCCCATCTGGCATACCGCACCGAGATCTACCAGTTCCCGACGCCGTTCCGGGTGGTGCTCTATGGCACCGACATCGCCGATGAAGGGTCGCGGTTGGCTGCCCGCGCCGACGGTGTGGAGTATCTGGTGTTGCAATCCACGATGGACGAGCAAGCGGCGATCGATTTCGCGTCGATCGCGCCGGCGTTCGTTGAGGACTATGCCAACGCGTACTGGACGGTGTGGCGCCGGGACCCGTCGGTGGCGCTACCACCGCCGGTGTCATCTCCGTAGGTCAGCGTGGCCCGCGTACCAATCGGCCGGGGAGGTCTCCGGTGAATGTGTCGTTGACCACTGTTGGCGTTCCAGCGACCAGGGTGTGCAGATATCCCCGCCCTGGTTGCACCAGCCGTGGTGCGCCGCCGGGGAGGTCGTGGGCCATCTCGGCAGGAGCAAATCCGAGCCGGTCATAGTCGATCACGTTGATATCAGCGCGTTGGCCTGGCCGCAGTGAACCACGATCGCTGAGCCCGTACAGGTCGGCGGTCTGTCGTGTTTGGCGGTGCACCACATATTCGAGGTCGAGGCGTGGGCCTCGGGTGCGGTCACGTGTCCAGTGGGTCAGCATGAATGTCGGCATTCCGCCGTCGCAGATCACCCGGCAGTGCGCGCCGGCATCGGCGAGGCCCATTCGGGTACCGGGATGCTGCTGCGCCGTGTGGATGAACGACAGATCACCGGCCGCGTAGGAAAAGAACGGTGAGTAACAGAATCCGTTGCCGTTCTCGCTGAGGAGATGGTCGATCACAATGTCGAGTGGGTGGCATCCCTCTCGTTCAGCGCGAGCGGCAACCGAGTCATCGGGGTGCGGTTCGTAATCGATATCGGCACGGTCAACGGTCCATGTTTTGGGCATGGCGGCGATCACGGCACGTTCGAAGAACCCTCCGTCGTTCGGAACCTCGGCGGTGAAACGGCGACGGCGTTCAGGGTCGCGCAGGGCAGCCACCTGTTCGCGATGTGGCAGATCGGCGATCTCTGCCCATGCGGGATGGAACATCAACGGGTGGTAGCTGCCTTCGAGGCACATCAGCAGGCCAACGGCGCGTCCACCGATTTGAGCAACGATCGGAATCTGATCAGCGGCAGCTTCGTCGAGCAGGTGAAGAACCTGGCGCCAGACATCGACGTGTTGGTCGGGTTGGTTCAAATTGACGCTGACGGTGCGCCCGGTGGTGGCTGCGAGTTCACGCATCCACCGCCATTCGGTTGTGGGCACATCCACATGGTGAGGAGCGAACTGAAACACGCCGTGCGGCATCGCAGTTGCAATGCCGAAGAGTTCATCGTCACCCGCGGTGGTGCCCGGCACCAGTTCACCTGAACGGGAGCGATGCAGCGGCGTGCGCGACGTCGTGAACCCCAGTGCGCCGGCATGCAGCCCGGCGGCCACGAGGCGTGCCATCTCGGCGATATCGCTCGGGGTGGCGTCGGCGTTGGCGGCACCCCGGTCTCCCATCACGTACCCGCGCACAGCCCCGTGGGGCACTTGAGTGCCGATGTCGAGCACATAGTGACGGCGCTCGAGGGCATCGAGGTACTCCTCGAAACTTTCCCATTCCCAGTGGATGCCGTCGGTCAGTGCCGCGCCGGGGATGTCTTCCACACCTTCCATCAGTTCGATGAGCCACTCGTGCCGGTCGGGTGCAGCGGGGGCGAAACCCACCCCGCAGTTCCCCATGACGGCGGTGGTCACCCCGTGCCATGACGATGGTGTGAGGTACGGGTCCCACGTGGCTTGGGCGTCGTAGTGGGTGTGCACGTCCACGAAACCGGGGGTGACGAGTGCACCGTCGGCGTCGATGTTCTGGTGTGCGGAGCCGATGTCATTGCCGACCGCTGTGATGATGCCATCGTCGATTGCGATGTCGGCGGTGCGTGCCGGGCTGAGATCGCCATCGACCACCTGTCCGCCGCGAATCACGAGGTCATGCATGTCGTCACCGTAGTCAGTGTGATGATGCCCGTCAGTGTGAGGATGCCCGTCGGTGTGGGCGTGTCAGGAACCGGCGAGTGCGGCGATTGCGGTGTCGGTGGCCCAGCGGTAGTCGAGTTTGCCGTTGGGGGCGCGGTACACCTCGTCGACGAAGACGATCTGCCGGGGTGCCTTGTAGTGGGCGATGCGTTCTTTGACGGTGTCGATGATCGCGTCAGGATCGACGGGTGCGCGGGTGGAGCACACCAAGGTGACGGTCTGGCCGAAGCGTTCGTGTGGCACGCCAACGGCGATTGCGTCGATCACGTCGGGGTGTTCACGCGCAGCCACTTCGACTTCTTCGGGATAGATCTTCTCGCCACCGGAGTTGATACACACCGAGCCCCGGCCGAGCAGGGTGACGGTGCCGTCGGTGGCGATGGTGGCGAAGTCACCGGGCACGGTGTAGCGCACACCGTTGATCACCGGAAAGGTGCGCGCGGTCTTGTCGGGATCGCCGAGGTATCCGGCAGGCATCGGCCCGGACACGGCCAACATGCCCGGTGTGTCGCTGCCGCGCGGGATCACCTCATGGGTGTCAGGGTCAAGAGTGACAACATTCGGCGGGGCGGTGAATATTGCGGTGTCGGCGGGTTCGTCACCGGGCATGGTGGCTGACACGCCAAAGGGGCCGCCTTCAGAGGCGCCGATCATGTCGAGGATCATCAAGTTGGGGGCATGGGCGGCCAAAGCCCGTTTCTGATCGGCCGACAAGGTGGCACCGGTGGAGGCAATGCGCTGGAGCGAGGTGAGGTTCCGTGGGGAACCCGCCTCGGCGCGGGCGGCGAGAGCGGCGGTCATCGGGCGGGCAAAGGCGTCGCCAACGAGGGAGATCTGGGTGACCTGGTAGCGCTCCACGAGGTCCCACAGTTCGTCAGCGTCGAATGAACGCCCGCCGAGCAGCACCACGGTGCCGCCCATCACGAATGCGGACATGGCAAGGAACAACGCGGTGCCGTGCATCAATGGTGGCGCACACAGCATCACGGGGCTGTTGCCGGATGACCGAATGGTGGCCGCGGTGCCGGCCACTGCATCGATGGTGGTGGGCACGTCAAGGCCGGCGGCCATGTAGCCGGGGAAGGCGAGCGCGCCGAACAGTTCGTGGTGCGGCCAGATCACGCCTTTGGGCATGCCGGTGGTGCCGCCGGTGTACAGCAACAGTTCGTCGCCGCCGGAGCGGTCGATGCGTGGTGCGGGTTCGGCCTCGGCGATCACCTCGTGGTACCAGCGCGCACCGTCGATCAGGGGATGGCCATCGTCGACTTGCAGCAGAAGTCGCACGCTGGGCATCAGCCCATCGGCGCGTGCGGTGGCCACCCGGTCGGCGTGTGCGCCGTGGAACACCAGCACTTCCGCGCCGGCGTTGTCGCACACGTAGGCAATTTCTGCTGCTTGGTAGCGGTAGTTGACGTTCACCGGTGAGGCCTGCACTTTGAATGCGGCGTACACCGATTCCATGTATTCGGGGCAGTTGAACATCAACTGGGCGACCTTGGTGCCGCGTCCCACACCGGCGGCGGTGAATGCACCGGCCAGGCGGGCGGCGCGGTCGTCGTACTCGCGCCAGGTCATCTCCTGCGTGCCGATCACCACGGCGAGGGCGTCGGGTTGGGCGTCGGCGATGGCCTCCCACAGCGTGGCCCAGCTCTCATGTAGTGCACCGGTGTCGCTCATGTCGTCGTCCCCCTCGGGCAATGTTGTGGTCGTCGACGAAATTACCCGAGCGATATGTGGGGTTCGGCAGTCGGGGGTCAGCCGCGCACAGCGGCTATGAATGTGGCGAGTGCGTCGATGTGTTCACGTGCGGTGGTGAACCCCGGGTCAGCTTCACCGACCAGTGCCGATGAGGCGGTCATCGTGCGCACCGATACCGCATCGGCGTCGACGGTGGCCCATGAGGCGATGCGGTCGTGCCAGACGTCGGGGCCGTCACCGAATCCCACCAGAGCATCAAGGCCGAAGTGGTCGTCGCGGCCGTGTGCAGCGAGGCGTGCACGCAGGTCACGTGCGGCCCCGAGGGCGCGATCACCTGAGGATCCAAACAGGTAGCCATCACCCACGGTGGCGGCGCGGCGCAGCGATGCCGGGGCGCTACCCCCGAACCAGATAGGGATCGGCCCGGGCGGGGTGGGCTGGCAGTTCGCTCGGTCGATCTGATGGTGGTCGCCGTGGAACTCGATGACGTCACCGCTCCACAGCCGGCGCCAGAGGTCGACCTGTTCGTCGAGGACGGCACCACGGTCGGCGAACGCCATACCGAGCGCCTCATACTCCACGGGGTTCCACCCGGTGCCGACACCGAGGCGGAACCGTCCGTTCGACAACAGCGCAATCTCCGCGGCCTGTTTTGCCACGAGCACCCCTTGGCGCTGTGGGGAGATGAGCACGCCGGTCATCATCTCGATGCGGGTCGTGATGCCAGCCATGAAGCCGAGTAGCACCATTGGTTCGTGGAAGGGGTGGGTCTCGTCGTAGGGGCCCCACAATGCGGGTGTGCGGTCGGCGTGCACGGCACCGAGCACATGGTCGTACACGATGATGTGGTCGTAGCCGAGGCCTTCGGCGGTCTGTACCCAGTCGCGGATCGCGCCCGGGTCGTTGCCGATTTCCACGGTGGGGAAGACACATCCGAATTTCATGGCCGGTCCTTCCTGGTGCTGCGCTCACGGGCGCGCCGCATGATGTCGGGGTTGCCGCGTTGCCATGTCACCGTCAAGGTGACCGCGTCGATACGCCAGCCGTTGGGGACGCGCACTAACCGATCGTCGTAGTAGCCGCCGATGGTGAATTCGGGTTTGGGATCGTCGGTGAACATGTGCACGGCCTGCATGTACATGCGGCACCGTGCGTGATCACCATCGATGTTGACGAGGGGGTTTGTCATGGTGTGTTGGGTGGCGTCGAGGCCGCTGAACAGAGGAATGAGGTTCGCCACCCAATCGTCGGCCGCCATCGCTGCGGCCGTGGAGGTGGGGTTGTACGAGGTGAAGTCGATGTGGACCGTGTCAGCGAAGATCGAGCGATACAGATCCCAGTCGCGGGTGTCGATACCCCAGGCATATTCGTAGACCCGCTGCACGATCTGCTCACGGTCGTTGGTGTGTGCATCCGACATCAGGCCAGAACATCCCGTGCGAACAGTTCGTATCCGGCGTCGTTGATAGCGCTGATCTGGGCGACGCTCACTCCGGTGGTGGCCAGCCACTCCACTCCCTCGGCCACTGCGGCCGGCGAACCAGAAAAACGTGAGTACAGGCCATCTCCGAGGGCATCGACCATGGCGCGGGTGCCGGCGTCGTCGCCGATGGCGCACAGTACGAACATGCCGATCTCGATATCGGAGTTCACGGCCCGCACGGCGGCGACGGCGTCGAGCAGATCGTCGTCGGTGACCTGGCTCAATTCGTGGAGGTTCAATGCGCCGGCTCGGGTGGCGCGGCTGGCAGGTTTCAGCTCCACCGCATCGGCATGCGGGGTGACCTCGGCGATGGTGCGTGGGCCGCCGACGGAGCAGATTAACGGTGGCGGCTCACCGGGTGCGCCGAAGCCGTCGATATCGATGCGGTATTGGTTGCCGTGGTGGTGGCAGGCACCGTCGTGGAGCAAAGCGCGGATGATCTGTGCCGATTCTGCAAACGCGCCGGCACGCACCCCGGCCGGTGGGTACTCCATCCCGGCTGCAGCGAGTTCGGCGGCGGCCCAGCCGGCGCCGAGCCCGAGGTGGAAACGACCGTCGCTCACCTGCTGCAGGGTCATGGCGGCCTGGGCGACTTCGACCGGATTGCGGAACAGGTTGTTCACGAACGCGGTGGTGATGTCGATGTGGGTGGTGGCGCTGGCCATCGCGGTGGCGGTCACCCACACGTGGGGGTAGGCCCGGGTGTTCGTTACGAAATGATCCGCAACGGAGATGCGGTCCCATCCTTCTGATTCGCGGCGTTGCGCCCACGTGCGCGCGTCGATGTCGTTGCGCATCAGATTGGCAGTGAATTTCAACGTGGCAACTCCCGTGAGGATGTGCGGTGGTGCAATGCGAGCGTAGGTGTCGGGTGGCGGTGGTCATGAGTCGCAGTCGTGTGCGGGTCCCGACCGCGGTTGTCGACATCGGCCGGCGGCGGGCCGCGTTCTAGGTTGTGCACAGCGGTAGAGGCCGCAACGGAGAGGGGTGGGAGATGGACACAGCACCGGCACTCAATTCGGTGTTCTCGTTGGCGGGTCGTCGTGCACTCGTCACCGGTGGCGCCAAGGGCATCGGTGCAGCGGTGGTGGCACGGCTGGTGGAAGCCGGCGCCGCAGTGACTCTCGCCGATCTCGATACAGATGGTGCTGCCACCGCCGATCGTCTCGGCGCCACATTTGTGGCCTGCGACGTGACCGATGCCGCGCAGCTCGGTGCGGCCGTCGACGTCGCTGCAGGGGACAACGGGCTCGACATCTGTGTGAACAACGCCGGCATCTTCCCGACGACGGGGCCGATGCAGTCCGCGTCGGACGACTTCGTTGCCCGCATGTTGGAGGTGAATGTGCGCGCGGTGTTCTCCGCGGCTCGTGAGGCAGCAAACCGCATGCCCAACGGTGGGGCAATCGTGAACATGGCGTCCATTGCAGCACTCGGTGGTGGTGCGGGTATTTCGGCGTATTCGGCATCGAAGGCGGCGGTGGTGTCGATGACGCGTGCCCATGCCATCGAGTTGGGCCCTCAGGGCATCCGTGTGAATGCGATCGCTCCCGGGGTAATCGACACACCTGGTGTGCAGGCCCAGTTGGAGCCGTTGCGTGCCAGCGGAATCGATATCGACAAGCGCATCGCGGCGAACCCGCTTGGGGTGGCCGGCCAACCTGATCACATCGCACGTGGTGTGATGTTCTTGGTGTCGGACTTGGCGGCGTTTATCACCGGGCAGGTGTTGGTGATCGACGGCGGTGCCACAGCGTGAGCAGCGGTGCGTCAGCGATGGCCGATGAGGTGTTGGAGGCCATGCGCACGTGCCGGGCGATGCGGCATCTGTCGTCGGACCCGGTGGATGATGCCCTAGTCGCACAGGTGGTGGAGGCTGGCACGTGGGCACCGAGCCCTGGGAACTCGCAGGGTCGAGACGTGATCGTGGTGCGCGATGCAGCCACAAAGTCGGCGATTGCCACCGCGATCGAGTCGGCGCTGGCACCGGCGGTGGCGGCCATGGAACGACCGGATCGCACTCACCGGTTGATGTTGGATGGGACGGCGCACCTGTTGTCCACGTTGGCTGACTGCCCCGTGTTGATGCTGGTGTGTGGGCGGCCGGTGTATCCCTATGCGGCGCCACGGGAGTCGTTCGTATGGTCGTCGATCTATCCGGCGGCGCAGAACATGGTGGTGGCGGCGCGGTCGCTCGGTTTGGGCACGGTGTTCACCACCTTCCACGGGGTGGCCGAACCAGCGATCCGCGAGGTGCTGCACATCCCCGACGATGTGCTGATCGGGTGCCTGATTCCGATGGGATGGCCACTACGGCAGTTCGGGCCGGTGAACCGCGTGCCGGTCGACCAGGTGATCCACGAGGACCGTTGGCGCGGTGATCTGCGCTCGGTACCGCCAACGATGTAGCCGCGCGCGGGCCGCGATGGCGGTGATCTGAAATTCCGCCGCATGAGATGGCCGAGGTTGTTTACGGTGCGCGGCCATGAGAACTCAACGTGAACCTGTGTACATCGTGGAAGCAGTGCGGTCGCCGGTCGGCCGTGCCGGTGGTGGCCTCGCTGAGGTGCATCCCGCCGATCTCGGCGCCGCCGTGATCGCCGCACTGATTGATCGCACCGGCATCGACCCAGGTGAGGTCGATGACGTGATGGTCGGCAACGTCGACTCGGTCGGTCCGCAGGCCGGGTGTCTGGCCCGTACGGCCTGGCTGGTGGCAGATATGCCCGAGCATGTGCCGGGCACCACGATCGACCGTCGATGCGGGTCATCGCAGCAGGCGGTGCATTTCGCTGCGCAGGCCATCCTGTCCGGCCAGGCCGACATGGTGGTCGCCGGTGGCATCCAGTCGATGTCGCAGGTGCCGATGATGCAAGCTTTCGCTGTGCCCGGAGACGACGGGTTCGATCCGTTTACGTCGTCACCAGGTTGGGTGAAGCGCTACGGCGACAGCCGGTTTGATCAGTTCGACGCGGCGGAGCGCATCGCGGAACGGTTTGACATCACCCGTGGCGACATGGAGGCGTTCGCGCTCGAGTCGCATCGTCGAGCGATCGCCGCGGCGGCCGAGGGCCGGTTCGATAACGAAATCGTCGAGGTCGCGGGCCTGCGCCACGACGAGTGCCCGCGGGTTCCCGATGCGGCTCGGGTGGCGGCATTACGTCCGTTGCGTGAGGGCGGACGTTTGACCGCGGCGGTGTCGTGCCAGTTGGCCGATGCGGCGGCAATGCTGTTGATCGCCAGCGAGTCGGCGGTCGCCCGCTGGGGCCTTGAACCGTTGGCGCGAGTTACCCACATGGATGTGAGCGCGTCGGATCCGCTGGAGATGTTATCGGCGCCGATTCCGGCGACGGAGCGGGCATTGCGTCGTGCCGGTCTCACAATTGACGACATCGATCTGGTGGAGAACAACGAGGCGTTTGCGTCGGTGGTGTTGGCGTGGGAACGGGCGTTGGGCGCGGATCCGTCACGGGTGAATGTGTCTGGTGGGGCAATCGCTCTTGGTCATCCACTCGGTGCGACCGGTGCACGGTTGATGACGACAATGGCGCACGAGTTGCACCGTCGGGGTGCGGGACGGGCGTTGCAGACCATGTGCGAACGAGGCGGCATGGCGAATGTGACGGTGATCGAACATGTGTGACGCACGGTCGTGGTCGATGTTTATGCGCGAGCGGGAAGCGCAGCGCTCCGGCGCGGGCGCCGGCGAGGCTCAGGTGTCGTCGACGGAGTCTTCGAGCACGTCGATGAGCGCGTCGACGTCGTTGGTCTCGCCGCCGATCAGCCACACCACGTCGCCGTCGGCGATGTCGTCAGGGTCGCCGGGGGCGGGTCCGTTCCATGGGAAGATCGCGTCAAGGGTGTAGCGGTCGACGCTGACGTCGGTGTCGGTGTCGGCAACAGGGGCCACCACCGCCAATTCGATCTCGGCATCTGGTGCCTGGTCCTGCAGGATGTCCATCAGTTCGCGGACCTGCATGGTGCCTCCTTCGGTGTGGGCGTGTCGGCCCCACTGTAAACCGGTCGCCGGTGGTGTCAGGGTTCGACGAGCCAGGCGTCAGCGTGTTCGAGCAGATATAGGCTCACCTGTTTGCAGCGTTCGAGGCTCCGCGCCACGGCGTCATCGTTGTTCAAGTACACGTCGGCGAGGTCGACGCTCATCCGAGCCACGATCGACAGCGACCGTTCGGGTGCGTCGGTGACGGTGGGAAATGAGTCGATCGCGGTGACTTCAACAGGGAGGTCCACACCGCCAACCCCGGCAATGTCGGTGGCGAGCACCAACAGGTCGGGTGGGCTGGGAAGGGGTGGCAGCGTCCATGTGAACAGCAGTGGGAAGGAGAATCCCTGTGGCGGGTCGTCGTCGACGTCGTCCATTTTCATGACGTCGTCTTCGAAACCCAGCAGGGCGCGGGGGTCGACATCAAGCGAGAGATGCAAGTCGATGGGGCCGGCACAGGCCTCTTCGGGGTGCAGGTCAACTTCCCAAAGTTGTCGTAGCGAGTAGGTCTCGACGAAGTGTCGTTCGTCGTGGACGTGGAACCCGCTGTCGATGGCCTGGCTCTTCACATCGGCGACGAACCCGGCAACGTCGATCACTGCCACGGATGGGACACTACCGTGATCTGACGTGACCCCTCCCAGCGACAACGGACATGCACCCACCGCGATGAGCGCCGACGCGGTGATGGAGGTGTTCGAACGTGCCGCCGATGCGGTAGCGGAGGTGCTGGCATCAACGAGTGATTGGGGGCCGTCGGGGCTGCGCCATAGCCAATATGCCTTTGATGTGACCGCTGATGATGCCTGCCGGGCGGTGCTGCATGGTGCGGGTTTGGCGGTGTTGAGCGAGGAGAGCGGTGTGACCGCCCCTGATGGGTCCACTGTGTCGGCCGACCGTCCGGTGGTGGTGGTCGACCCGGTGGACGGATCAACGAACGCGTCACGTCAGGTGCCGTGGTATGCAACGGCGTTGTGTCTGGTTGCCGATGGCGCGCCACAGGTCGCACTCGTCGCGAATCACGCGAGTGGCCATCGGTGGCGCGCGATTGCCGGTGGGGGAGCGACGCGTGACGGGGTGCCCATCTCGTCATCAGGGTGCGCCGAGATGCGCCGGGCGATTGTGGCGATGTCGGGGTTGCCATCACATCATTACGGCTGGGCGCAGTTCCGTGTGCTGGGTGCCTCGGCGCCTGACATGTGTCTGGTGGCTGACGGCACGCTCGACGCCTGGTGCGACATGAACAATGGGGGGCACGGTGTGTGGGACTACGCGGCGTCGGTACTGATCTGCACCGAGGCGGGTGCGGTGGTCGGTGAAGTGGAGGGCCGCGACCTGATTCATCTCGATCACACCGCGCGACGGTCACCAATGGTGGCAGCATCGGCGGATCTTCTGGAGGTGCTGGCCGAGCATCGTCGTCGGGGTCGCTGATGCCAGAAGGGCACACCATTCATCGGGCCGCTCGGTTGCAGCGCCGCCGTTTTGCTGGCGCGGTGCTGCAGGTCGACTCGCCGCAGGGCCGTTTCGACGCGGGTGCGCGCATGCTCGATGGCCGTGAACTGCTGGGGGTGGATGCTCTGGGGAAGCATCTGTTTCATCGCTGGGAGGGCGATGTGAGCGTGCATATCCATCTCGGCCTGTTCGGCAAGTTCAAGGTGTTTACCGATGTGGGTCGGGCGCCGGCACCCTCTGATGGGGTGCGGATGCGCTGGCGCGGGGATGTGGGGGTCATGTATCTGTCGGGGCCGACGGCATGCGAAATCATCGATCCCGATGCTGAGGAGGCGTTGCGCGCGCGCATTGGCCCCGATCCGCTTGCGGTGCGCAACGGCGACGCCGATCGGGTGGTGACAACGCTGGCGCGCCGGCGAGCACCGATCGCGCAGTTACTGCTCGACCAGGCCGTCGTGGCGGGTATCGGCAATGTGTATCGCGCCGAGTTCTGTTTTCTTGCCGGTATCGATCCGCGCCGACCCGCCAATGAGGTGTCGTCCGACGATGCGCTGGCACTGTGGGAGATGTCGATTCGTCTGATGACCATTGGTGAGCGCATCGGTCGCATCGTCACGGTGGACCCGGCAGAGGTGGGCGCGGCCAAACCGGGTGATCTCGTTCGTGGCGACCGGTTGTATGTATACAAACGGGCGGGTCAACCGTGTCGCCGGTGCGCGACACCGGTGCGGTCGGCGATGCTGGCCTCGCGTCGGGTGTGGTGGTGCCCGACGTGTCAGCCCGGCTGACGCTGGCGTGCATCGACCACGTGCTTCATTGATGCCGTTGGGTGGCTCGGGTGTACATCTGCGTGTGGTGTGGTCAAGACTGAGCACATGGTCGACCCACGACCCGACGGTGCCAGCGGCGGTGATGCGCGCGCTGAGGGCCCAGTGGTGCTAGTGCGTCCCGCCCCCACGCTCACGCCGCGCGGTTTTGTTGGCCACCGGTATGAGCACACCTGGGTGATCAACCGTTCGCGTGATGTGGTGTGGGGCTGGTTGTGCGACCCGTCGACGTTCACCGATTCGCAGGTGTGGCCGTGGCGAGTGGAGTTCTTGAACGGCGCCGATGGCGAGACCGGGTTCATGACGGGCGTGTACAACGCCCATGTGGGGCCATTCACGAATTTCTCGGGTGTGTTGGGTGAGATTCGCGACAAGGAGTACCGCGATCTGCAGTACTTCTACGGCAGTTTTGCGATTTCGCCGGCCTTGTTCCGCCCGACCCGTCTGCAATTCTGGTTGGACGACCACCCTGACGACCCGGGTGTGTCGGTCCTTCATCTGCGCCTCGATGCCGTGGTGCGTCGATCTGCGCGTGGGGTGTGGGGCTGGCTGATGCGCCGGTTCTGGGCGCGGTTCGGCCGGTGGTGTGAGCGCGCCACCCAATGACGGAGCCGTGACCGAGATGGTCAGTCGCTGGCGAGTGGTCGCGCGATGCTCAAGTCGTGCCCGGCAGGGTCGTGAATAGGGAAGTAGCGCTCGCCCCATGAGGCATCAGATGGGGGAGCGTCCGGCGGCCATCCGGCAGCCACCATCTGATCGTGCAGCGCGTCGACATCGTCGACATGGATGATGGTGCGGCCCCATCCGGTGGCAACGTCGTTGGGGGCGGCAACGCGAATCAGGTTGATGTGTGGCCCGTCGGTGCTGGCTGACATGGTGGTGAAATCGCTCTCGGGGCCACCGAAACTGATGTGCAGGCCCAGAGCGGTGTAGAACCCCATGGACGCGGCCATGTCAGCGGTGGTGAGCGTGACGGCGTCGATGCGGTGTATGCCGGCCATGGGGTCAGTTTCGCCGACAGTGTCGTGTGGCGCCACCGTCAAGGTGGCGGGGCGCCGGGTGAGGTGGAGCGATCACTGCGGTGTGTCGTGCCGTCGAAGGTGTCGAACAGCGTCGCGTGCAGGGAGGTAACACGGATATCTGTTGGCGGCGATGGCGGCGCAATATTTGGAGTAGGACTGCGGCCGGTTGCCGTGTCGAAGAAGTAACTCTGTGGTGGGCCCACGATGCTCAGGTGATTTCACTTCGATGACGGCGGCGTCGGGAAGAAGCGATGTTGCCTCCTGTTGGCCGGTGGTGGTGACGTCGGTATCGATTGTGATGCGTTCGCCGCGCGACGGCGCCACAAGCGTGATGCGCTGATAACTGAGAAATGTCGTGGTTCGCGGATGGGCATGATGGGGGACGAGGCCGTGACGATCGAGATGGGTGACGACCCATGCGTACTCGGCATCGTTGAGAGTGGCGGTGTGGTTGTCGCGGACTCGGCGTTCTTTGATCGTGCGGCCGCGGCCGCTGCGGACCTTGAGTTCCAACTGGGTGTTGGCGGATGCCTGATACTGCCGCGATCGAATCTTGAAACGTCGATGACGTCGTTGAACATGATGGCGAAATGACATCAAGTCATGGTCGAAATAGATGTTGGAGTACACAAACATGCTGTCGGCGCCGATGGTGAGTTGGCTCCACAGTCCGGTTACGCGAAGATCGTCAAGGATGGGGCGAAGCGCATGGCGAGCGATGACGTATTTCGTATCGACACGGTTGCGTAGCGCCGCCACAGCGTCCATCGTGTCGAGGTCAATCGGGGCGAAATGGCCTGCGGGAACGATCGGTGAGTCGACCATCACGGTGGGGTAGTTGAGTCGGGTTGCTGGCGTGCCACGGTCACCTCAAGGCGCATTGTGTCGCGTGCGAAGTCGATGTTGCGTACGTGCACGTCACGCACAGCGGCGCCAAGACGTTCGCTGATGTGAGCCACAAGGGCGGTGTCGTCGGTGATAACCCGGTCAAGCTCGACGCGTGTGGTGACCCACCGGTGGCTGGGGTGATGGCCGCCGCCAGCGTCGATCAGCAACATGACGCCGACGAGGATCGCCGCGAAGGTGCATTTCACACCGAAGTCCATACCTGAAAGCCCGCTCATCAAACCGAGGACGAGCGACACCATCGTGTACCCAATTTCAACTTGTCCGGATTCGTTGGATCTCAGCCGGACGATGGACAGCACGGCGAAGAGGCCGAAGCCGACCCCGATGTTGAGCGGAGCGGACGTGCCAAGTGCGGCGGCGACGGTGAACAAGCTGATGTTGAACGCCACATACCCAATGACTTGGTCCCAGCGGCGATGACGGCGGTAGTAGCCAACGAAGACGAGAATGCTGAGCGCAGCAAGGTTCATCGCCAGGTCACGCACGAGTTCGGCGATATCGAGTTGTGCCACGGCAACCTCCGTCGGTGATCGGGTCGGACCGCCCTGTGGTGGGGCAACCTACACTTTGGGCGATGTCTGGTGATGTGATCTCACCAGCGGCGTTGGCTCGTCGGCTGGCTGTCGGGCTGTTGATGGTGGTGGGTGCGGCATGTTCCGCGTCGGGTACGTCAAATCGCGCCGGAACATTGTCGGTTGACATGGTGCCGTCGGGTGATGACGCGCCAGTGGCCACGACGACGAGTGCCGCGGAGCTTCCTGTTGTTGAGGTTGTCCGCCTCAATGAGGTGCATTACCACCCACCTCGCGATGCTGATCCGTTGGAGTTCGTCGAGGTGGTGAATCTGGGTGGCCAGCGTGTCAACCTTCAGGATTGGTGCATTGATGGAACCGGGTTCTGCTGGGAGGCGGTGACTCTTCTTGAACCTGGCGAGGCCGCCGTCGTCACGTTCAGCGCTGATGACTGGCGGTTATCGAATGGCGGCGAGACGGTGGCGCTCGTGGATGCGCTCGGTCAGCGTGTCGATGAGGTGACCTATTCCGATGATGGGGCATGGCCCACGGTTGCCGACGGTGGCGGCGCATCGCTGCATCGTGTGAGCGCTGGCACAGATGTGGGGTCGTGGCAGGCGGCGCTGCCAACCCCGGGTGTTGTGGCCGCAGGTGAGGGTGCGGTGGTCGTCGGTGATGTTGTGGTGACCGAGTTGTATTACCACGCTGTTGATGACGACCCGGCTGCGGCGTTCATTGAGGTGACGAATGTGTCGGCAGCGGCGGTTGACCTTCAAGGTTGGTGCGTGGTGGGAACACCAGCGTGTTGGGATGAGCCGACTGTGCTCGGCCGGGGTGAGGCGTTCAGCACCGATGGGTGGTTCGCCAACGGCGGGTTGTCCCGTTCGGGCGAGCGGTTACACCTGATGGATACCGCGGGCCGAATCCACGACACCGTTGTATACGAGGATCATGGCGACTGGCCTGCGCTGGCCGACGGGTATGGGTGGTCGCTATCCCGGCGTGATGTGACCGAATCGGGAGTCCTGGCAGGTAACTGGGATGCGGCTGTGCCAACGCCGGGGGTGTACGACGACACTGTCGCTGGCTCGGTCCGGCCGTTGTTCAGCGATATCGACTTCACCCCCTCGCCGTTGCCGGGTGACGAGTTAGCGATCACCGCAGCTGTGTCGGGTCTTGACGAGGTGCAGGTTCACTACCGCATCGATTTCGGCGATGAGGTTGTTCTGCCAGCTAACTACGACGGTGAGCGTGTTGACGTGACCTTGCCGGCAGCTGACGCTGGGGCGCTCATCCGGTTCCGGTTCGTTGGGGTCGCTGCGGGGGAGGAGCTTGCTCAGTGGCCACGGTTGGGCAATGGCCAGGTGTATGGCGGCACGGTCGTGGCTGATCTTGATGCCGATGCGACTGCGCTTCCACGGTTGCAACTGTTCGCCGAGGACGAGGTGTGGCAGGAAGCGCGGCGGAATACGCGCCTGCATGGAAACGAGGGTTATCCGGTGGTGCTCGCTTTTGATGGCGAGATCATCGACAACTCGCTCATTCGAATTAAGGGGAATCAGGCGCGGTCGAACACGAAGAAAAAGTGGAAGGTGATGCTGCCGGCCGGGCAGCACTGGGAAGCTGGCGGTCTGCTCCGGGCACCGGTCGATCAGTTTGATCTGCTGCCCGCGGCCACCGACAAGTCGTTTTCCCGCGAGATCTTGGTGTCGGACATGCAAGAAATGGCGGGCGGCTTGTCGCAGCAGGTTCTGCCGATGAGGGTTGAGGTCAACAACGAGTTCTTTGGGCTTTACATGTATGGCGAATCACCTGATGGTGATTGGCGTGACCTCATGGGGTTCAGCGATGAGGTGTATGTCTGGAAAGCAGAGATGTTGAGTTTTCTGCGCTCTCGCGACCTTGATCTCGATGCCGATACGTTTGCCCGGCATTACGAGCGGATCACGAAGGGCTGGAGAGATGACAACGATGAGCTTCTTCGCTCGTTGATCGACACGCTTGACACCTTGCAAGACCATGAGCTGGAAGAGTGGGTGTTTGCCAATATTGATGTGCCGCAGGTGGTGAACAGCCTCGCGGCAATGAGGATCGTTCAGCACAGCGAGTGGCAGCACAAGAACTATTTCGTGGCGTTTGACCCTCAAGATGGTCGGTGGCGGCTCATTCCGATTGATTTCGATTTGACGTTCGGTCGGTACTACGCCAGCCCCTGTAACGCCCGCTGCGACACGATCACGGCGTGGCCGTATCTGGATTATCCCGATGGCAATCGGCTTGCGCGTGCACTGTTGCGTAACGAGATGTTCCGGTCACTTGTTGATCGTCGAACGAGGGAACTGGCCGAGGTGTATCTGGCACCCGGGGTGCTGGAGCAGCGACTCGCTGAACTGCTCGATGTGATGGGTGATGACGCAGCTGATGATCGTGCACGCTGGTCGGTGTATGGGGAGCAGCAGAGCATGGGCCGCGCGCAAGAGTTGATGACCCGGTATTTCATTGAGCCCAAGCGTGAGATGTATCTCGGGGAGAACTCGAGGCTTCCCGATCCGCAGCCTGTGTCACCTGCGGTCAGCGTTAACGAGGTCGTCACCGACGATGCCGGGCAGGTGTTGCAGGCCACTCTTGTCAATCAGGAATCGGTTGCGGTGGACATGTCGGGACGCGTCATGCCTGAGATTGATGCGGTACTCCCAGCTGGCTTGGTTCTGCCGGCAGGGGGTTCGTGCGTGGTCGTGTTCGAACGGGTGCCGGTGACGGCGTCGCAGGTTGGCGAGTTCGTGGTGATGGCCCACCGAGTGGTTGATGCCGATGAGGATTGACGCTGTTCGCGCATGCCAGCCAAGCCTCGCCGTCATGGCCGATAGCCTGCAACAATCGGGCGCATAGCTCAGTTGGCTAGAGCGCTTCCCTTACAAGGAAGATGTCGGGGGTTCGAGTCCCTCTGCGCCCACTAGATAACAGCA
>JAFMNE010000018.1 GCA_017859395.1 Ilumatobacteraceae bacterium
CTCCCGCGGCACTGTCGATTCTGTTCGGCACGAATGGTTTGGCGACGATTTTGGGGGCGACGTACACCGGGGCCGGTATTGGTGGCCTGTTCGGACCGCCGATTGCGGGGGCAATCATCGACGGCGCCGGGTTCACAGCGGGCATCACGTTCGCGCTGGTGATGGGCGCGATTGCCACAGCGGTGCTGTACACGCTGCCCGTGCGCACGCGCCCATCATCACGTAACTAAAACAACCGGTGGTCCGACAATTGCACGTTTGGTAAGATCATAATTTATGTGGATGTTTAAAAAAGACAGCGCGCGATTTAGGGCTCCCGAAACTCCGGCCCGAGCCGCAGTGTGGATCGTCGTTGCGGCCGCTTCGCTGGCAGGAGGAGTTCTTGTTTCTGCCGCTGAAATTGACGGCACAGTTGATTCGTCGTTTGCAAGTGATGGTGTTGCGTATGTGGATGGAGTCGGCTAGTCGAAGATGGCCGTTGACTCAGAAGGTCGAATTTTGCTGGCCGCGGGCATCGACGACGACCCGGACGCCAGCGGTCCCGATTTGATCCGAGTCAGTCGCCTGGCAGTAGATGGCACTATTGACACCTCGTTCGGTAGCAACGGATCGACCGACATAACGGGATTGAGTGGCTGGTCGTACCTCCAACTTATGACGCTGATGGTCGACGGTCAGGACCGCCCGGTGGTCATTATGGGCGCGAATGGACTGCCGCAGGAGGCCGATACTGGTGCCGTGGTTCGCTTCACCGAGGCTGGAGCGTTGGACACGGCTTTCGGCGGCGATGGCTACGCAGTGCTCACCACCGAAAGCGCGCGATCGAATATGGCGCCGAACATCGGCTTTATTGATGCGACTTCAGGAAACATTTATGCCTTGGGTGGCATCAACGGGGTGGATCTCTACCGAGTCACCGCTGCTGGGGCGCAGGACACGTCCTTCTTCAGCGATGGTGTGGTGGATTTCGATTATTACTACGAAGCTGACGTGCCACTTTTCGATAGGGGCTTTGGTTTTCGCGGTAATCCTGTTGCGTTGAGCGTTGACAGCGATGAGTCCGGTGCCACAGTCGCGTTTACAAAGTCGGTAAGTGATGAAGCACGGCTCCTGATGATCAAGATTGATTTTTCGGCTGATGAGACGGTGCCGTTTTCTAGGACGTGGGGGCCCGATAACTACGGAATTCCGACCACGTACACCAATGACTCCGTCACTGATGGAGCGGATGGGACTCCGGATGGGATCGTGGACACCGGGGTTCCGTTGCTGGAGTTGGTGCGGGTGTCTGATGAGGTGGGTTCTGTGCCTGCTGCGTCGAGGACGCCGGAGCAGGTGGCTCAGATTCGTTCGGAGGCGGTGGCGTTGGTTGAGGCGTTGTCGTTGCGTGCTCCTGAGGGGTCGGATGTGCCGGTGCGGGTGGTGGAGACTGAGACGGGTGCGAATCTGTCTGGGTTGGTGACTGATCCTGCGGATGGGACGTCTGATTTGCCTGTTCCTGTTGAGGATGTGTTGTTGTTGGTGACGGATGAGCAGGCCCTGTTGTTGGGTGGTGCTGATGGTCCGGCTGATCCGGCTGATCTGCGTGGTGGTGTGTTGGAGTTGGGGCCTGATGGTGAGGTGTCGGCTTTGGCGTATGGGTTGACACCGGGTGCGTTGGGTGAGTTGGTTGTGATGTCGTCGCCGACGTTGATGGGCACGTTCACTGTGGGTGCTGATGGGTCGTTCCAGGGTCAGGCGGCGTTGCCGTCGACGTTGGCGGCTGGTTCGCACACGGTGGTGTTGGCTGTTGATGGTTTGGTGGCGTCGGCTGGTGTTGTGGTGACTGGTGAAGTGGCGTTGCCGGTGACTGGGTCGGGTTCGTCGTCGGTGCCGTGGGCGGTGCTGGTGGTGGCTGCTGGTGCGTTGGCGGTGTTGGTGATCCGTCGGCGTGTGGTGGTGTGACGTGGCGCGTTAGCCGTTAGTGAGATTGGCCGCCGTGTGGGTGGTTGTGGGTGTGCCCGTGTCGGTTGTCCGGCACGGGCACATCTATTTCACCGGTGATGGTGATCGGCGTGCGGAGGCTGCTGTTCTGCTCACGGCATGCCGAGGCGACGCGCCGTGATGCCGTACGGCGGCGACATTTGGTGGGGGCATGCCGCGATCGCGAGTCGCGGGGATAGGTCTCAGAGGCGGCCAGCAGCACGTGCCGCATCGGTTGCGGCAGTGAGTTGAGCGTCGACGATGTCGAGCCCTGCGGACCAGAAACCCGGGTCGGTCAAGTCGCAGTCCACCAGTGCAGTTAGCTCCTCAGGGCTCATCGAACCGCCGGCACGCAACATGTCGAGATACGACGGCACGAACGCCTCGCCACGTTCGGTGTAGCGCGCGTACACGCTGAGGGCCAGCAGCTGGCCGTACGCGTAGGCATACACGTACCCAGGTGTGGCAATGAAATGTGGGATGTAACTCCACCAGGTGCGGTACCCCTCGGTGACCTCAACGGCATCACCCAGCATCGCCGACTGGCTGTCGGCCCACAGATCGCCGAAGCGGTCCGCGCTGATCTCGCCCACCTCGCGTCGTTCGGTGTGACACGCATGCTCGAAGCGGTTCATCGCGACCTGGCGGAACACGGTGGCGATCGAATCCTCCAAGGTTGCGGCCAACAGAGCGAAGCGCTCCCCGGGGTCATCCAACATCGACAGCAGACGATTGTTGGTGACGGTCTCGCCGAATACCGACGCGGTCTCGGCGAGCGTCAACGGTGTCGACTGATGGAAGATGCCCTGCTCACGCGCCAAGTAGCCGTGCACGCCGTGGCCCAATTCGTGAGCGAGGGTGGCGACATCGCGCGTGGTCGATGTCCAGTTCAACAGCACATATGGGTGATGGCTGGGAGTGGCGTAGGCACAAAAGGCGCCGCCGCGCTTACCGGGACGCACGGGCGCGTCGATCCAGTTCTCGTCGATGAAACGTCCAACGATGTCGGCTAACTCGGGAGAGAAACTCGCGTAGGCGTCGCGCACAATGCGAGTGCCGTCCGCCCAGCCGATCTCGGAGGCGCCGCTGTCGGCCACCGATGCCATGCGATCGAAGTCACGCAGGCGATCCACTCCCAGAATCTGTGCCTTCAACGCGTACCAGCGCTGCGGGATGTCATAGCGCGACACCACCGCATCGATGAGGGCCTGCACGCTCTCGTCGGTGGCCTCATTGTCCATATTGCGCGATGAGATCCAGCTCGGATACGAGCGCATGCGGTCGTCGGTGGCTTTGTCGAGCAGCAAGGTGTTGTAGATGTATGCCCGGGTACGCAGGCCAGGTGCAAGCGCCGTGGTCACCGCCGAGGCTGTCGTCGCGCGTGCGTCAGTGTCGGGCTGTTGCAGGTGGGCGAGCGCCGACATCAGTCCGACGCGGCCACCGAGATGATCGGGCAGATCGACCTCGATTGCTGAGGTCTGCTCCTCAAACAGGCGCACCCACGCCGCGGCACCCGACATCGAGGTTTCGCTCAGCACGGTCTCGGCATCCTCGGACAGCAGGTGGGGTCGGCTGCGACGAAGTGTCTCGAGATGATGCCGGCAGAAATCGAGAGCCGGGTCGGCCAGCACCGCGGTCGCGTGGTCATCGTCGGCGGTCGCCCATTCGAGATCGATGAACAGCAATGAGGTGTTCAGAGCATTCGCTCGTTCGTTCACGGCTTGCATTGCTGCGGCGATGTCGGCATCGGCGGTGTTCTCGGCGAATTTCAGCGAGGTGTAATGACCCGCACGCGACACGGCATCGGACAACTCGGCGAGGCGTCCCATCACCGCGGCCAGTTCGTCGGCATTCAGCGTGGCCACCCGTCCGCGAACATTCTGCAGTTCAGCAGCGATGGCCTCGGCGCGCTCGAGTAACTCGCTCGGGGAGGTGGCATCGGCGCCCGACAACAACGTGTCGAGTTCCCATGCCACCTCGGCGGCGGTGAGGTCGGTGCTGGGGGCCTGCGCGTCGTTGCTCACGGTGTCATTGTGGTGCGCGAAAGGCCCGCTGGCACACCGGAGTGCGTGGATGACCTCACACGACGCGGCAGCGGTGCTGTGTCACAACGCCCCATCGCGGTATCCAATCACGGTGTGCGGCCGTGACGTGTCGACACGCGGTCGCGGCGTCATGAAATTTGCATCCCTAGGCCCACTGCGACGTGCGTGGTGACCCCTGTCACACGGCCCTCTGTGACTCCGATGGGGTTCAACCGCAGGGATATGGTCGCACAGTGCCCCCCGGTTCACCCGTCGGACAACTCGACGACACCTCGAGTTTGGTGAACCCATCTGTGGCGGCGCACCGATGGACGCCTGGTCGCAACGAGATGCTGGCGATCCTGTCGGCGATCATGGCGCTGATGGCCATGGCCATCGACTTGATGCTGACCGGCTTCGATGAGATGCGCGATGCGTTCGGGTTGGACCCCACATCGAACGAGGTCGCCAACGTCATCACGGTGTTCTTCATCGGTCTCGCCGTAGCCCAGTTGTTCTTCGGGCCGATCACCGACCGGTTCGGGCGCAAATCGGTGCTCTATGCGAGTGTGATCATCTACGTGATCGGCGCGGTGGGGTCGGCGCTGGCACCCTCGCTCGGATGGTTGCTGGTCGCCCGGTTCGTGTGGGGCATCGGTGCCGCAGGGGCGCGAGTGGTGGCCACCGCGGTGGTGCGCGACTACTTCGAGGGCGTCCAGATGGCCAAGGCGATGTCGCAGATCATGGCCGTGTTCATCATGGTTCCAGTGGTTGCTCCCACCTTGGGCGCGGCGATCATCGCCATCGCGCCGTGGCGCACCGTGTTCTGGGCATGTGCGGTGTGGGCACTGATGATGTCAGCCTGGTCGTTGCGTCTGCCCGAGTCGCTACCGCCCGAGAGTCGCCGCCGACTCAACCGTCGCGATATCACCAGTGCATATATCGAATTCGCCCGCACACGTCCGACCATCTGGTATTCGATCGCGTCGGTGTTCCTCCAGGCCTGTTTCACCATGTACCTCGCATCGTCGGAGTTGATCGTGAGCGAGATTTACAACCGTCGTGAACAGTTCCCGTTTATCTTCGGCCTTACCGCTCTCGGGTTCGCGGTGGCGGCAGCGTTGAACGGTCGTGCCGTGGGCATATTCGGTGTGCGGCGTGTTATCTGGGCTGTGCTCGGCATCTTGATCACTGGTTCGGCGGTGCTCACCGTGGTGGTGACCGTGGTCGATCAGCCGTCTTTTTGGATATTCATGCCCGGTATCGGGCTGATGCTGATGCTGTTCATGTTCCTTATGCCGAATATGAGCGCCGAGGCGTTGCAACCGGTGCCACATATCGCTGGCACGGCGTCAGCCCTGTCGGGAGCGTGCCGCATGGCGGGCGGGGCTGTACTTGGGGGCCTTGTGGCCGCCCGTATCGACACATCGGTCACGCCGTTCGCGGTGGCGTTGCTGGTGTTCGCCATTGCCGCTGCCATCTGCTCGGCCATTGCAGTCGGTCGCCCTCGTAGGGCAGCGGCACCGGCGATGGCGGGTGCTGCCGTCACCACCTGACCGCGGCCGCGAACGCGTCGCGTCGCGTCGATTGGGCCAGCGACGACGACGATGCGACCGCAGCCCGCCTGGCCGATACCCTGCGGGACGTGGACGTGCGTATCGGAGTGACCCAAGCCCCCCGTGAACTCAACATGGATATCGACGACGATGGGCGTGACGATGTGATTGCCCGCGTCGACGCCGCCCTATCGGGCGACGTCGATGTGCTGTCGCTGACCGATCGCAAGGGACGGACCGTGTCGGTGCCGTCGGCGAAGATTGCCTACGTCGAGGTCGGCTCGGCCGAGGGCGAGCGCCGCATCGGCTTCGGTGGTTGACACCCCCACATTCCGCGATCTGCCGACCATCCCCGATCGACGGGTGGCGGTGCGTCCCACCACCGCTGGCCTCGCGGCGGTCCGTCGCCATGACCCGTGGCTGTTCGATGGGTCGATCGCATCGGCAAGCCCGGACGACTTGTCGGCCGGCGCCGTGGCGGTGGTGTTTGATGATCGGCGTCGTGTCGCCGGTGTTGGCCTGTGGGATCCGTCATCGCCGATCCGCGTGCGCATACTGCACGCCGGGGGTTCATGTGATGTCGGCGAGGATCTGTGGCGTCAGCGACTCAACGAGGCCCTGGCTCGTCGTTCGTCGTTGGTGACGACATCAGATACCGATGCATGGCGGTGGGTGCATGGCGAAAACGATGGCCTGCCAGCGCTGATTATCGACCGATACGCGGACACCGTGGTCGTGAAGCTCTATAGCGCCGCCTGGTTAGCCCACTTACCATCGGTTATCGGTGCGGTTATGGCCACCGCCCCGTTCGCGGTGCGACGCGTGGTGGTTCGCGCGGCGCGCACCGTGGCCGATGCCGCGCGCGCAGCCGGGGTCGCCGATGGCAGCACGGTTGTGGGGACGGCCCCCGATGCGCCGGTGCGATTCGTGGAGCGAGGACTGCACTTGCGTGCCGATGTGGTGCGCGGCCACAAGACCGGTCACTTTTTGGATCAGCGCGACAACCGGGCCCTCGTGCGTTCGATGGCATCAGGTCGCCGCGTGCTCGATGTGTTCTCCGCCACCGGTGGGTTCGCGCTTGCTGCCGCGGCGGGCGGAGCGGAATCGGTGACGATGGTGGATGTGAGTCGACCCGCACTCGACACGGCGCGTGCGAACATCTCCGCGAACTCTGATCTGGTCGATGTCGCGGCCTGTGACGTCAACGACGTATGCGGTGATGCCATCGAGGTTCTCGACCGGTTCGCCGCCGAGGGGCGCACCTGGGACCTCGTAATCTTGGACCCACCCTCGTTTGCTCCCAATGCCGCATCTCGGGCGCGGGCCCTGCACGCCTATCGGCGTCTCGCCACGGCAGGTCTGCGCGTCACGGAACCCGGGGGCACCATGGTGCAAGCGTCATGTTCGGCACGCGTCGACGTCGACGAACTTGCCGATTGTGTGCAACGGGCTGCGCGTCATACCAATCGACGGGTGCGTGAGCAGCGGCGGACGGCGCACCCGATAGATCACCCCATCGGGTTCGATCGCGGTGCTTACCTCAAAGCGCTATACGTGTCGGTGGCGGCGGCCGGCACGAAGAACTGACGGATCAGAGGTTCGAACGTCGACAGCGGTGCGCTGGTGAAGTCCGGGTCGAATGCGGTCTGGTCATACTTCGCGCAGAACTCCTCGGTGTACTCGAAGTACGGCGAGTCGCGGAACTCTTCGCGGGCATCGCGATTCCAGCCGAGGTGATGCCAGAAGTAGTAGCCCTGGAAGATGCCGTGGTGCAGCACCATCCAGTGGTTGGCCTCGGAGACGAATGGCTTCACGATGCCAGCAGCGATCGAGGGGTGATTGTTCGGCGCCAACGTGTCGCCGATGTCATGGAGTAGCGCGCACATCACGTATTCGTCATCACGGCCGTCCTCCATGGCGCGCGTCGCGGTCTGCAGGGAGTGCTCCAGACGGCTGACGGGGAATCCACCGTCGTCGCGTTCCAGCATCTCGAGTTGCGTGAGGATGTTCGCGGCCGCCATCGCCTGCGTGTGTTTCATCTCGCCAGCGATGATCTGCCAGTCGTCGGCGGTGGACTCGTCGAAACTGCGGAAGGTTGCGTGCGCGGTCATAGGCGAACCCTAGACCAGCTCACAGGGGGTGATCGACGCGGATATGCGCCACGTTGGGGCATCGGTGGGGCAAACTCGGTGGCGATGTCGACGCTCTCCGACGTGATCCGCCAGAAGACCGACCTTGATCGCGACGAGGCAGCCCATCTCGTCCGGCTTGTCTCCGAGTGGGGAATGATTGCCGATCTGTCATTCAGTGACTTGTTGCTACACCTTCGTGACGGCAACGGTGTGTGGTTCGTTGCCGCGCAGGTGCGCGCCGCCACCGGCCAGACCGTGTTCGATTCCGACATGGTGGGGGTGCCGACCGGCGTTGATGTTGCCTCGGCCTTGGACGCTGCGAGCTCCGGTGATGTGATGAATGGCACCATGTCGGTGGATGGCGATGATCCGCTGGAGGTGCTGGCAATCCCGGTGCCCCACGCTGGCCGGGTCGTGGCGGTGTTGACCAGAGTGCGTGCGCCGCGCCCCAATCGCCGTCCTGGCGAACTTGAACGTGTGTACACCGAGGTATTTGCGCACTTCACGTCGATGATTGCCGCGGGCAAATTCCCTTTCGCCTCACGCGTGGGTGACTCGTCGTCGGCGCCGCGCATCGGCGATGGCGTGATCACGATCGACACCGAGGGAATGGTGCGGTATGTCTCACCGAATGCGAACTCGGCATTGCATCGGGTGGGCATCATGTCGAATCCGGTTGGCACCTCGTTGCAGGAGTTGGGTTTCAATGATGAACCGGTGCGCCATGCGGTGGAACGCCGCCTGCCGGTTATCGAGGAATTCGAGCAGGGCCGTGACATCACCTTGCTGTGCCGGTGTGTGCCCCTACTCGACCCTGACGACGATGGAGTGCGGGGCGTGTTGATGATGATGCGCGATGTCACCGAGTTACGACGGCGCGATCGGTTGTTGCTGTCGAAGGATGCAACGATCCGCGAGATCCATCACCGGGTGAAGAACAACCTGCAGACGATCTCATCGTTGCTGCGCCTGCAGGCACGGCGACTCACACACCCAGAGGCGATTTCAGCGGTGGGGGAGTCGGTGCGTCGAATTCGCACGATCGCGCTCGTGCACGAGGCCCTCTCGCGCGAACCCGGCGAGGATGTGACGCTGCTCGAGATTGTGCGGCCACTATTGCGTCTGGCAGAGGAAGGGCTGCAGTCGCCCGATCGTCCGGTGCGCTTCACCGTCGAGGGCGATGGTGGTCGGGTGCCGGCCACGATCGCCACGCCGCTGTCGGTGGTGCTCACGGAGTTGTTGCAGAACGCGGTCGAGCATGGATTCGGCGACGGTGTCGGCGGTGATGTCGTGGTGCGTCTCGCCCATGACAGCGATCGTTTGCACATCACGGTGGTGGACGACGGCCGCGGTGTCGACCCTGGATTCGATCTCGAATCAGCCGAGGGCCTCGGCCTATCGATTGTGCGCACGCTGGTGACCACCGAGTTGGCGGGCACGATTTCTATTGCTGCGGCGACCGCAGGCGATCTTGTGGCGGCCGGTCTCGATAGCAGCGGTGGGCGTGGCACGGTGATCGAGATGGATGTGCCGACGTTCGGTGAATGAGCGTCGTGCGCACTGACGCGACTTGACCAAACGTCACCCAATCGTCATCCAATCGTGACGTGAATGTCGTCACAATTGCACGAACTGTGGTGAATTGACGGCGTGATGGCGGCGTTCGGTGGCACACTTCGCGATGTGGAGAACGTGTACTCAGCGGGCGTCTGGACGGGATGGTCCGCGCCAATCATGGTGGTTGCCGCCACGGTCGTGGCATGGATGGTTACGCGGGTCACCGGTGTGGTGTTGCGGCGCGTGGTGCGTCGCCTTGCCGACCGTGCCGTGCGCGCCCAGGCGGGACCATGGCGGGTGCGCTCGCGACGTCGTAATGAGGAGTCGAACGCTCTGCATGAGCAACGGCGCCGTCAACGCGTTGATGCAGCAGCGCGCATGATCAACCATCTGGTGTCGGTGGTGGTGTGGCTGATCGCGCTCATCGTCGTGTTTCACCTGCTCGAGGTTGATGCGGCATTCTTCCTGTCGAGCGCGGGCTTTATTGGTGCAGGTGTGGCCATCGGCGGCCAGCACAAGGTGAACGACTACCTGACGGGTCTGCTCGTGCATTTCGAGGACCGCTACGGCGTTGGCGACCTGATCGAGTGGGAGACCCCCTCGGGCGGCATGGTGTGCGGGGCGGTGGAGAACGTGGGTCTCTTCACCACTCGGGTACGCGAGGGCGACTCATCGGTGCATATCCCGAACCACGCGCTGGCCCATGTTCGCAATCGATCCCAAGAAGCCGCGGCCACCACCTTGCATCTGCGAGTTGGCTCACGCGTGGACGAAGCCGCCGTGACCTCGGCGTTGCGCGATCTTGCGGGCGAACCCGGGTTGACCGACGTGCTCTTTGTGGGCGACATTGCGAGTCATCAGCCCGACACCGGTGAAATCCGCGTTGACGTGATGACGCCACGACCGCTCGATCCTCGGTTGCGTGAGCGCCTCGAGCGACGCGCGGAACGACGACTCGGCGCACAGGCCACCGATGACGACCGCCCACTGGTGTAGCGGGCAATTGGGTGGGCGTCAGCCCACGGGTTGCGCGCGACGGGCCTTCTCGGCGGCGGCGCGCTGACGGCGGATGTCGCGACGTTCCTCTTCGGACAGTCCGCCCCACACGCCGGAGTCTTGGTTAGTAGCTAGGGCGTAGTCCAAGCAGTCACCGGTCACGGCGCACTCGCGGCACACCCGCTTCGCCTCGGCGATCGCCACCAGCGCCATGCCGGTGGTGCCGATCGGAAAGAACAACGCCGGATCGGTGTCGCGGCAGAGAGCGCTGTCGCGCCAGTCGTCGTCGGCGGTATCCAGAGCGGGGTTCGGCAGCGGGTAGGTCACGTTCGGCGATCTCCTCGTGTCGGGCCACCGAAGTGGCGGTCGGGGGTGCCCCACTCGGGACGGCGCAGACGGTAGGGGCTGATCGTGCCGGTATCAAGAGTTCACCGATAGTTCATGCATCGATATCGCTAAACGAGATATCTCATTCTCGGTAGTGATATTCGCGTCACGTCGGATCTGGCGGGTGGTGCACAGCGCGCATCACCGCCTCCCAACCTGCGGCTACCGTGCGGATGTGGGCGAAGGGAGGCGGCAATGACGCTGATCGTGGCGCATCGTGGCAGTCACGACATCCACCGCGAGAACAGCGTGGCGGCCTTTCGTGACGCCGTCACTCGCGGTGCCGACGGCATCGAACTCGACCTGCGCCGCAGCCGTGACGGGGTCGGTGTGATCCACCACGACGCCGCCCTGGCCGATGGCCGCGTGATCGCCGAGACCCTCGCCGCCGATCTCGGCGCCGATGTCTGCACCCTTGGCGACGCGCTCGATGCGTGCGCCGGTGCGTTCGTCAATATCGAGATCAAAAACCAACTCGGCGAGCCGGGCCACGATCCCGACGCGCGAGTGGTTGAGGTGCTCGCCGTTGAGCTCGAGCGCCGGCCCGATGCACCATCGCGCTGGTTGATATCGAGTTTCGATGCCGCCACATTGGCAACCGCACGACATCGGTTGCCACGGGTGCGTACGGCCTATCTCACGGCGCATGACCCCGCGAGCGCCCTCGACACGGTGATGGCCAACGGTCATCCCTGGTGGCACCCGTGGGATCAGACCCTGCACGTTGACGATGTGCGGCGTGCACATGCCAACGGTGTGGGCGTCACCGTGTGGACGTGTAACGACTCATCACGGATGGCGATGTGGATGGGCGCTGGTGTGGATGCGGTGTGCACCGACGATGTCGGCACTGCGTTGAACATTCGCCGGCAGATCAGCGCCGGGTGATCTCAACCGCGATCGGCCGTGGCGCGTGGCAAGACCAATCGCAGCGCATCGGGCACATGCTCGAATTCGAGTCGGTCGGCCGCACCGAGATGATCGCCGTCCACCTGATAGGGCATGGCGTCGTCGCCGGTGCCATCGAGACGACTGAGCACGACCTGGTTGGCGTCGGTGAACACCTGCACCCCATCGATACCGGTTGGCGCGCTGCCAGAGAACACCCGCCGTACCGCGTGCAACATCGTGGGCATCGACAGTGACGACAGGCTGATCATCGTGAGGCCGCCATCGAGGGAGGTGCCAGGCACAAGGTCGAGCGGACGATTGCCGAGATACGTGTACGGCGATGTGTTGAGCACCACCGTGAAATACGCCCCCTCGCACACCATTCCCTGCTCGGTGGTGACCGAGAAATGCGGATGGGTCCGGTCGTAGCCCCGGGCCCACGTCGTGAGTGCTGCCCACACGAATAGTGGATGGCCGAACCATCGTTTCAACGCGGCACGTCGTTCCACCGCAGCCACCACCGCGGCGTCGAGTCCGACGCCGGTGTGAAAGCAGAAATATCGACCATTCACCCGGCCGAGACCCACCCTCGGCGATGGCTCGTCGAGGGCGTCGGCCATAAGGGCCGCGGCTGCCAGCGGGTCGTTCGGAAGGCCAATCGTGCGAGCGAAGACATTGGTCGAGCCACCGGGCAGCACCGCGAGCGCAGTGTCGCTGCCGGCGAGTCCGGTGGCGGCTTCATTCAGCGTGCCGTCACCTCCGAAGGCCGCCACCACGTCCACACCACGCCGTGCTGCATCAGCTGCAAAGCGGGTCGCGTGCCCACGGCGATTGGTCTCGACCACCTCGACGTCATGTCGGCCGGCAGCGCCGAGCGCACGGTGCACGAGCACCGTGTTGCGGGCCGTCACCGACGACGCGAACGAGTTGACAATGAGCAGCACCCGCACCGTGCGCGACGGTAGCAGTCGATTCGACCCGCCAGGCTCTGCGCAGCCGCGCACACTGGGTGTGCACACAGTTGGGATACGGGCTGACCAGTGGGTAACAATGACGCCATGAAGGTGATCGTGTGCGTCAAGCAGATCCCCGACCCGGCAACGCCCGGCGAACTGGATCCCGCAACCAACCAACTCAAGCGCGAGGGCAAGCTGATCCTCGACGAGTCCGATAGCTATGGGGTCGAGATGGCTCTGCAGCTCGTCGATGCCGCTGGTGGCGGTGAGGTGGCCATCGTGTCGATGGCGCCGAATGACGAGGTGTCGGGCATGCGTACCGCCCTCGCCATGGGCGCGGCTCAAGGTGTGCTGGTTTCCGACCCAGCGCTCGCCGGCTCGGATGCGCTGACCACCGCGAAGGTGTTGGCCGCAGCCGTGCAGCGCCTCGGCGGCGCCGACCTCGTGCTGGCCGGTACCGAGTCCTCCGATGGGTACACCGGCACCGTGCCCGAGCAGATGGCCGAACTTCTGGGCCTTCCCTCGGTCACCTTTGCCAAGAGCGTCGCCGTCGACGGTGGCAGCTTGAAGGTCGACCGTCAGACCGAGGCCGGGTACGACGAGGTGACCTGCCCGTTGCCAGCACTCGTCAGCGTGACGGCCGGCGTGGTCGAGCCTCGCTATCCCAGCTTCAAGGGCATCATGGCCGCCAAGTCGAAGCCCGTCGAGACCGTCACCGCAGCAGATCTCGGTGTGAGCCCGGCCGGTTGGGCTGGCGCCGGTCAGACCATCTCCGAGGTCGCTCAGGCACCGGCTCGTGAGGCCGGCACCGTCATCGAAGACGATGGCGAGGCCTTTGGAAAGATCGTCGAGTACCTAGAGGGCCTGAAGGTCATCTGACCTGGGCTGCTGAACCACCCACCGAACGCAGGATCAAAGGACACCGAACATGGCCATCTCCACCATCTGGGTCTTCGCACAGGAGGCCAACGGCGCGCCCACCAGCGGCACGCTTGAACTGCTCACCAAGGCGCGGTCGCTCGGCGGCTCGGTCGCCGCTTTCGTTGGCGGTGACGCATCCGCCATCGCCGGTTCGCTCGGCGAGTATGGCGCCAGCACGGTCTACGCCACGGGCGATCTTGGTGGTGCCCTTCCCGGTGTGGCCGTCGCTTCGGCGATGAAGGCGGTCATCGACGGCGGGTCCAGCCCCGATCTCGTCATGTTCCCGCAGAACTATGAAGGACGCGACGTGATGTCGCGACTGTCGGTGAAACTCGACCGCACGGTGTTGACGAACAGCATCGACATCGCGGTCGATGGCGACACCGTCAGCGCCACCACCCCGGTGTTCGGTGGTAACACACTGGTCACTGCCACATTCACTGGCACCGGCCCGCACCTCGTGGCGTTCCGGCCCAAGTCGTTCGCCGCAGAGCCCGCCGGTGGCGGTGCCCCTGAAGTGGTGTCCGCGCCGGTTCCCGATCTGGGTTCAACCGCGGGCGCTGCAGTGACCGCGGTCCATGTCGAGGAATCCACAGGTCCCAAGCTCGATGAGGCCGCCATTGTCGTTGCTGGTGGCCGTGGTCTCGGCGAGGCTGAGAAGTTTGCCATGGTCGACGAACTCGCATCGGTTCTCAAGGGTGCCGCGGGTGCATCGCGCGCCATTGTCGACGCCGGGTGGGTGCCCTACTCGATGCAGGTGGGCCAGACCGGCAAGGTTGTGAAGCCAAACGTATACATCGCTGCCGGCATCTCGGGTGCCACCCAGCACATGGTGGGCATGAAGGGCTCGAAGAACATCATCGCGATCAACAAAGACGCCGAAGCCCCCATCTTCGGTGTGGCCGATCTCGGCATCGTCGGCGACGTGCACAAGGTGCTGCCGAAGTTGATCGAGGCGCTGCAGGCGCGCGGCTGAGTTAGCCCCCGTCTACCGCTAAGAACACCCACGAGAGCCCGTCGTCGGGGGAGTGCGCCACCAGGCGTAGCTCCCATCCGCCGGCGGGCTCTGTCGTGTCCCACCACCACCATCGCAGTGGCCGCACTGCGGCACCGAGCTCGGCACCGTCGCCCCAGTCGTGGTCGACGTCGCACATCGTGGCCAGTAGCCACCACACGTTGAAGCGTGCGGTCGCCACACCACGGCGGCGTCCATGAGCTGCACCCGAGGCACCGGCCCATACAAGATGGGTCAATGCCGCGTTGAGGCCGATCTCGACGGCGCGAATGTGGCGCGGGCCTACCGCGGAGAGAGCGGCGACATGGTCGCCCTCGACACAGATCATCTCGGTGCGTGCGGTGCTGTCATCGGTCCACACCTGCACGAGGGCACGGAAAGCGTCGTGGGTGTCGTCATCGTCGACCACAGCATGCGGAGAGGGTGACAAATCCATCGGTGTCAGATCTGTGGGGCGCGGCGGCGCCGGTGCTTCACAGCCATCGTCGGTGTATGTCGGGTGCAGATAGTCGGGTTCCCACGGTTGGCGTCTCGCAGGAAGATCGAGCACGCGTACGGCACTGAGCGCTACCGGGTTCGCGCTCGACGCGTTGTCGTCGATGTCGTCGCCGCGCAGCGCTCGTTCATGCGCCACGATGTCGCGAATGGGCCCGAGGGGAAGCAGTGGGGCCAACTCCGCCCAGGTGTGGTGAGTGGCGATGACCTCTGAGAGCGGGCCGGGGGTGAAACGTCCCGCCTCGTCATCGATGGCCGCGACCGCCCACTCGGCAGGAGCCCAGAGCGCTAGGCGATACTCGGCCAAGGTGGCGGCGGGCCACAGTTGACGTCCGGTGCGTACCGCTGACCGACAGCGATCGCGGAGGCGCAACAGGCCTGCCCAGTCGCGTGTGGCCACGCGGTCGTCCACACATCGCACGAGGGCATCGAGATCGGCGGAATGAATGGCGGCGTCGAGCACCTCGTCGACCACCGGGTCGTCATCGGTGGGCGATACGTCATCGGTCATCGAGGTGCCGTCCGGATGAGGGGATCCATCGCTGCCTCAGATCAGTGGCCAGGGGTAGCGGTGGCCGGTTGTATCCGCAGGTAGTTCACCAATTGTCAGCAACTCGGCACAGCGCTGTGAGATGGCTGCTACTTCGTCATCGGTGAGCAGTGCCGCGACCTCGAGGGGAACCGATGTGGTGAATGCGTCGAGTCGGGGTACCACCGCGTCGGGCAGAGCGGTGCCAGCGAAGTCCCAGATCACCGTGCGAAGTTTGAATTCCTCGGAAAAACAAAGACCGTTGTCGATCGCCCACACGGTGTCATGCGCCAGCAGGCAATGCCCGGCTTTGCGGTCGGTGTTGTTGGCGACGATGTCGAATACAGCGATGTCGACGAGGCGTTCGTGTAGGTCATCCCGGGCTTCGAGCACCGTGAAGTAGTGCTCGCTGTGATCGGCATCAACAAACCACTGAAACGAGCCCTCACCAAGCGGGCCGTCGCGGATCACCGTGGGTGGCACCACGCCGACGCCGAGCGCCTCGCTCACCAGGTAGGCGGCGCGTTCACGGCGGTGCAGCCCGGCGGGGAAATCCCACAGCGGACGCTCGCCGCGCACGGGTTTGTACACGGCGCGTTGGGCCGCGTCGCCCGCGCGCAAGGTCACCAAGAAGGTGGCGTTCGAACTCCACGGAAGCCGACCGTCGATCTCGATGTCGGCGGTGTGGAGAAATGCGATGGGGTCATCGACGCCGTCGAGGGTCAGTTCATTCGCGCGCACGGGTGCCCATCGGGATCGATCGGTCGACTACACCAACGACAGTCGGGGCGCCCAGATGCCACCACCGATTCGGCATGGTCGCAGAAAGCGGCGGCCTGCTCGCGGCTGAGGTGCACACGCACCCGGTCGAGATCATCGTCGATGGGGTCGCCCTCCTCGTCGAGTTCGCCGAGTTCTTCGAGTTGTACCACCACCTGATCGGCACGCGGGTCGTACCCAAGGCCGATTTGACCGAGAACGAAGCGCTCATGCGGCGGGGATGTCATATCGAGCGCGCCGGGCAGGGGCCGGTCGCGCACCGGAGGCAGATCTTGGAGCACATTGCGCAGATGTTCGGCCATGGCCGCCACCTGTACCTTTTCGCACTTCACATCAACATGGTCGGCGCCGACGCGGACCTGCAGGTAGAACGTGCGTTGACCGGGCCGGCCGATGGTGCCGGTGGTGAACACATCGACGCTGTCGTATGAGGTGTCGTCGGGGTCGAGTCCGCTCATGTCAGACACCTCACGAGAGGGCGAGATCGCCGATCGGGCCGCCGGTTGTGTTCACAGCGAGTACCGCTGGGCCGTGATCCGACCAGGCCAGTGCCGACACCGAACAGGTGGAGATCACGATTCGTTGGAACAGATCGAGGTGGGTGCCCACGGCATGGGCGACAGCGGCCTTGATTGGGTCGGCATGTGACACGCACACGATGGTGCCACCCGGATGAGCCGCGCGCAGCCGATCGAGGGCGCTCACAATGCGTACCTGCATTTCGGTGAAGCTCTCACCGTTCGGGAACCGGAAGGTTGATGGTGCTCGCTGCACGGTGGCCCATTCGGGCTTCTTCATAAGTGCCGACAGTTCGGCCCCGGTCCAATCGCCGAAGTCGCATTCGAGCAAACCCCGGTCGACTCGTGCGCGCAGACCGCGAGCAGCGGCGATGGGCGCCGCGGTTTCGCGGGCTCGTTCAAGTGGCGAGCAGTACACGGCATCGACCCGTGCAAGTGCGCCGATGCGTTCACCCGCGGTCGCTGCCTGGGCCCGGCCGGTGTCGGACAGGTGCAGCCCTTTCGCACGCCCGGGTAGAACTTTGCCTGTTGTGGGCGTGTTGCCGTGACGGACCAGCAGCACCGTGGTGAACGCCGGTGCCGATGTGGTGCGCTTCTTTGACGATGTCGCTTTCGTGGCCATCGACATTCCAACCTACTGTGCGGTGCCATGGGGGGCATCGGCGAGCGAGATGATCTGGAGCGGCTCGCGGCCGACATTGTGGACTGCCGACGTTGTCCACGGCTGGTGCAGTGGCGAGAGCAGGTGGCACGGGAGCGACGCGCGGCCTACCGAGATGAGGAGTACTGGGGGCGACCGATCACCGGTTTCGGCGATCCGGCAGCACGCATCATGGTGCTGGGCCTAGCGCCGGCTGCGCATGGAGCAAATCGCACTGGTCGGGTGTTCACCGGGGATCGCAGCGGCGACTGGTTATTCCGCGCGATGCATACCGCCGGACTCGCCAACCAACCCACATCGACGCATCGTGAGGACGGGCTGGTGCTGCGCGATGCGTGGGTGAGTGCCGCAGTTCGCTGCGCCCCACCGCAGAATCGGCCATCGGTCGACGAACGTGATGCCTGTGCCGGCTTTCTGGCACGCGAGTTCGCCCTGTTGACCCGGGTGCGGGTGGTCGTGTGCCTTGGAGGTTTCGGGTACGAGGCGGCGTGCCGGCACCTGGGTGTGCGACCCCGTCCACGGTTCGGACACCTGGCGGAGGTCGCGGTGGCTAAGGGGCCGACGTTGCTGTGTTCGTACCACCCCAGCCAGCAGAACACCTTCACCGGACGGCTGACCGAAACAATGTTCGATGCGGTGTTCGAACGGGCGGTGGCATTGGCCGATAGCCTCACGACATCGTGAGCCGTCGTCGAACTTCTCTCGCCTCTCTGGCTGCGCTCGCAGCCGTCGTCGCGGCGGGTTGCTCGTCGCCACCGCCGCCCAAAGAAGTAGCGATTGAGATGATCGAGTCGTTACGGAACACCGAAACCGGCGCAGGTGTGCCCATTTCAGATGCGGCCGTCGACTGCATGCTGGCCAAGGTCAACGATGACTACACCGAGGACATGGTGGCCGCGATTGCTGGCGCCGACCAGTTGAGCCTCGACGGGTTCAGCGCCGACCTCGCCACCTGCCTCACTGCAGGATCCTGACCGGGCGCCGTCAGGCGCGATCGACCCGGGGTTGATCAGTCGGCTGGTGCCGGCGCAGGCGCGGCGGCGGCTTTCTTCTTGGGTGGCGGCACACCGATCGTCGGTGCTGGGTCGGCGTCTTTGGGCCAGCGACGACGACTGACGATCGACAGCATGCGCAGCAACTTCATCGCCTTCTCGTCCTCTTGAGCCGGTCGGGCGATAATCGAACCGTCGGCGATCATCCGGTTGATGACCTCCACGCCGAGATCGGTGCGCACGATCGTGAGCGTCCAATCGTTGTCCTCGCCGATGCCGCCGGTGGACACATCGGCATGCTCAGCAGCGAAGTCGGGGCAGTGCATGCAGCCCTTACGAGTCCACTGATGGCATTCCTTCAGATCGATCTCGTGGAACGAACCGTCCTTCATCCAGATCTGGAAGGCGCCCTTGATGTTCATCTTGACCATGTCCTGTTTACGTAAGCCGTATTTGGCCTCGAACAGTTCGGCGAAGATGGCATCGTCGAAGGTCTTCGAGCAGAGCAGGCCGATATTGAACAAAAACGGCTTCGACACCTTCCCGGCACGACGGTCCCACATGATGGGCGGCGAGGAGGTTTGGCACCCCATTCCGACCAGAGCGAGGCGCTCATGGCCGGCTTCTTTGGCGTCGCGCAGAGCCAACGGGTTTGCGCAGTAGGTGTACCGGCTGCCGGCGGTGGCGAGGATTTCCTCACGGGTCGATACGACCTGTGGCTTCGCCTTCCAACGGTCGTCGTCTTCCACACCCGACACCAACGCGGCATCGATGTAATCGTTCTCGCGCAGCCACAGCAGCATTGCCGACACCAGGCCACCGTCTTGGCCCATCTTGTGCACCATGTCGTCGCTGGCGCGGGTGAGCAACAGCTGCTGCCAGATGCCAGCCATTTCGTCGGGTTCACGCACCCGTCCGAATAGGTGCATGTCGGCTGTGGGTTCCCAGGCGCCAAAGCGAGGGCAGGCGCGGGTGCAGGTGGTGCAGCCCTTTTCACCATGCACGCAGTTGTCGAGGCCGAGTTCTTCTTCAAGATGGAACGGCAGATACTTACCTTCGACGTGTTCGTATCCGATCACATCGTGTGGGCACGTCACCACGCACCCCGAACAGCCAGTGCACAAGCCGGTGGTCACAACCTCGGCGTAGAGTTCTTTCCACTGGGCGGTCCAGCGAGCCGGCTTGGCCGGGGCATCGGGGGTGGCGGTATCGGTCATAATCCCACGCTACGCGACGCCTGCAAGTGCATCATCGTCGGGCGCCAGCCAGAGCGCTCAGACAGCGCTGGTGCCCTCGTCGCCGGTTCGGATGCGTACCAGTCGCTCCACTGGGGTCACCCATACTTTGCCGTCGCCGATCTTGCCGGTGGCAGCGGCGGCGACAATGGCATCGACCACGCGGTCGGCGTCGGCATCATCGGTCACGATCTCCACACGCACCTTGGGCACAAAATCGATCTTGTACTCGGCGCCGCGGTAGGTCTCGGTGTGACCGCCCTGGCGGCCGAAGCCGCGCACCTCGGTCACGGTCATGCCTGTCACGCCCGCGTCCTTCAACGCTTGCTTGACGTCGTCGAGACGGAACGGTTTGACAACGGCTGTAACGATCTTCATCTTCACATCATGCCTGATAGGCAGACTCGGCATGGACGCTTTGATCAAGTCCTGTTAGTTCGTCACCTTCGCTGACCCGCAGGCCGATCGTGCGTTGTATGGCCTGGGCGATCAACCAGGTGACCGTGAACGAGAAGGCCATGACGGCAACAGCCGCGACAATTTGGTCTTTCAGCAGTTCGCCGCCGCCACCAAAGAACATGCCGTCGAAGCCATCGGCATTCACAGATGTGTCAGCGAAGAATCCGAGCAAGACGGTGCCGACGAGACCTCCGACGAGGTGCACCGCGATGACGTCGAGCGAGTCGTCGACCTTCAGGCGTCCTTTCAGGCCGAGAGACAAGTAGCACAGGGCGCCAGCAATTGCGCCAATGATGAGCGGTGAGGCGTCGCCGATGAAACCGGCACACGGGGTAACCGCCACAAGACCGGCAACCGCACCGGAAGCCGCTCCAAGAGTGGTGGCATGGCCGGTCTTCACTCTTTCGATGAGCAGCCAGGTGAGCATTCCCGCTGCTGCGGCCAGGTGGGTATTGACAACGGCCTGGGCAGCAATGCCGTTGGCTGCAAGTGCGGACCCGGCATTGAATCCAATCCAGCCGAACCACAAGATTCCTGTTCCAAGAACGGTGAAGGGGAGGTTGTGCGGTGGCATTGGCTCTACCCCGTGGCCTTTGCGTGGCCCGATGACCATGACCACTGCAAGAGCCGCAACGCCAGCGTTGATGTGAATTGCCGCCCCGCCGGCGAAGTCGAGTGATCCCATGGTGTAGATCCAGCCATCGGCGTTCCATACCCAACGCGCGACGGGCGCGTAAACGACCACCGACCAGATGGCGATGAAGAGAGCGTAAGAGCCGAAGCGCAAACGATCTGCGGTGGCTCCCGTGATGAGAGCTGGCGTGATCACCGCAAACATCATCTGGAATGCGACGAACGCCATCGTTGGTATCGATCCGTCATCGGTGAGGCCACTGAGGAATAGGTGGCTGGCATCGCCGATAATCGAGTTGTTTCCTCCGAACGCCAAGGAGTACCCGATAGCGCTCCACAGAACACTGATGATGCCCATGGCGAAGATGTTCTGCATCAGCATTCCGAGCACGTGTCGTGCCCTCACCATTCCGCCGTAAAAGAACGCCAGCCCGGGCGTCATGAAGAGCACGAGAGCGGCCGAGATCAGAACCCATGCGGTGTCACCGCTGTTGAACATTGCATCATCCACAGCGCTGGAAGGTAGGAACCAGATGTTTCCACAATGTTTCGGGAATGTGTGCCCTTGCCGAATTGGCGTCTGCAGGTGCGATGACGCCGGTCGTGTCCGCAGCGCAGCTGTGGCACTCGGACCGCATATTCAGAAGTGGAAACGTTGGATTGCGGAGCCGACGGTGATGATGTGTTGATGACGAGATGTGGGTCGGGACGACAAACGCCCCCGGGCCACATGTGACCCGGGGGCGCCCCTACCCCGCACGTGGGGGTGTCGGGCGGGCGGTCTCGGCTCAGACGGCCTGCGCTCCTTCCTCACCCGTGCGGATACGCACCAGTCGGTCGACCGGTGAGACCCAAACCTTGCCGTCACCGATCTTGCCGGTGGCAGCCGCTGAGACGATCGTGTCCACGACCTGATCGGCGATGGCGTCGTCGACCACGACCGACAACGACACCTTGGGTACGAAGTCGATTTGGTATTCGGCACCGCGGTAGGTCTCGGTGTGGCCGCCCTGACGGCCGAAGCCGCGCACCTCGGTCACGGTCATTCCCGCGACTCCGATGCCCTTCAGGGCGTCTTTCACGTCGTCCAACTTGAACGGCTTGATGACTGCTGTGATGAGTTTCATGTGGTTTCCGTTTCTCGTTCTGTGTAAACCTGATCAGGAGGTGGTCGTCACTGAGTCGCCGGTGTAGCCAGCGAGGCCGTGCTCGAGGACGTCGAGACCCTGTGTTTCCTCCTCGGCCGAGACGCGCAGGCCGATGGTCGCCTTGAGGATGGCGAACAGGATGCCGGTCGTGATCGCAACCCAGAGGGCGATGATGATGACCATCACGGCCTGCATGGCGAGCTGGTCGAGGCCGCCGCCGAAGAACAGACCCGCATCTTCGCGGCCGAGGAACGCATCATCGTACTGGGCGAAGAGGCCGATCGACAGGGTGCCCCAGATGCCGACCACGCCGTGCACCGAGATGGCGCCCACCGGGTCGTCGACGCGGACCTTGTCGAAGAACAGCACCGAGAACACCACGAGCAGACCGCCGACGCCGCCGATGATCACCGACGAGATCGGGCCGACTGCGCCGCACGGGGCGGTGATGGCGACCAGGCCGGCGAGCGCGCCGTTGCCGATCATGGCGAGGTCGGGCTTACCGGACTTCATCCAGATCGTGACGGTGGAGATCAAGGCGCCAGCAGCAGCGGCGAGCATGGTGTTCACACCGACGCTCATCACGTACTGGTCAGCAGCGAGCTCCGAACCGGGGTTGAAGCCGAACCAGCCGAGCCACAAGATGAACACACCGAGGATGGCAAAGGGAATGTTGTGACCGGGGATCGCGCGCGGCGTCCCGTCGGGGCCGTACTTGCCGAGGCGTGGGCCGAGCGCGATGGCGCCCATGAGAGCGGCAACACCACCGGTCATGTGCACGATGGCCGAGCCGGCAAAGTCTGAGTAGACGGCGTCGCCGATGCTCATGCCGGCAATCCAACCGCCGCCCCAGGTCCAGTGGACTACGACGGGGTAGATGAATGCACACATCACGACCGAGAACACCAGGTATGCGCTGAACTTTGTGCGTTCCGCCATGGCGCCGGATGCGATGGTCACCGCAGTTGCGGCGAACACGGCCTGGAAGAAGAAGGTCGTCGCGGGGCTCAACCCACCGTCGAATGCCGAATAGTCGTCGTAGCCGGTGAGGAAGAAGTTGTCGCCGCCGATCCACTTGCTGCCACCGCCGCCGAAGGCGAAGGCGTAGCCGGTGGCGAAGAACGCGAGAATGCCGATCGTGGCGTCCGCGAGGTTCTTCGCGAAGATGTTGACGACGTTCTTCGCTCGGGTCAGGCCCGCTTCAACGAGCGCGAAGCCCGCCTGCATGAAGAACACCAAGATGCCAGCGATGAACACCCACAGGTTGTCGAGGACGGCCTGGACATCCTCTGGGGTGAGTTCTTGAGCGAAACCGACGTTCGGCGTCAGTGCCAGCAATGCCAGCGTGCCGCCGAGGCCGGAGATGACGCGAAGTGCACGTGTGCGCACGGGTCCTCCTTAGGGGTCGGGTGGGGGATCCACCTCAATTCGGGTAGGGATGCCCCTCGGCCACGCTGCCCGGGACACCTGTGATGGTAGGAGGCACTTTTTTCGGCGATGTCGCCTCAATGTTTCCAGTTCGTGACCAGTGCGTCCGGAGCCATCTCGTGGAGTTACACCGCAGCCAGATGGTGACGTTGCATGGCGAGACGGCTGGGTGGTGCAGCGGCAGCGATTAACGCGCCAGCATCCAGCCGCGGCGGCGCACGGTGACCAGGCGCTCGGCCCCGACGAGGCGGCGGATATCGACCATGAGCGCATCGCAGCGGCGCGGGCCGAGGTCGGCGATGCCGGCCGCGCGGGCGAGTTCGGCCCGGCTCACTACGCGACCGGCGCGGTCCAACAATGTTGCGTAGATCGCTGCTCCAGCCGGGCCGAGGCGGTCGGCGACCACATCGGGATGCGGTGGACGGTCGGCGGGATGGTTGAGATCGTCGAGGGCGGGGGAGGTGTCGGCGAGACTCATGGCGTCAGCGTTGCGTGCGTGCGTGTCGGTTCTGTTGGGGGAGTGTGAACACCGTGTTTCCACCCGAACGGTGATCTGGACGAGGTGAACGTGACCACGGTTACCGATCGGTAGGCGCGCTCGGGCAGACTGTGAACATGGACCTGTCGTACCCCACCGAAGCCGAGGAATTCCGCGTCGACATCAGGGCGTGGCTTGAGAACAACCTGCCCGATGGCTGGTTCGACGAGGGATTCGAGATGACTGCCGACGAACGTGCCGAATTCAACCGCACGTGGCCCCACAAGCTGTTCGAAGGCGGATGGATTTGCGCGACCTGGCCCACCGAATACGGCGGGAAGGGCCTAACCACGATGCAAGGTGTGGTGTTGGCCGAAGAATTCGCCCGTGCTCGTGCGCCGATGCGCGGCGACTTCTTCGGTGACACATTGGTGGGTCCCACCTTGTTGCAGTGGGGAACCGAGGAGCAAAAGCGTGAGTTCCTTCCCGGCATCCTCCAGGGCCGCACGCGCTGGTGCCAGGGTTTCTCCGAGCCGAACTCGGGATCTGATCTGGCCAGTTTGAAGACATCTGCGGTGCTCGATGGCGACCAATGGGTGATCAACGGCCAGAAGGTGTGGACCACCCAAGGCCATCACGCGGACTACTGCTTCTTGCTGACCCGCACCGATACCGATTCACCGAAGCACGCGGGTATCTCGTATCTGCTGGTGCCGATGGACCAACCCGGCATCGAGGTGCGTGGCATCACCCAGCCCGACGGCACTGCTGAATTCTGCGAAGTGTTCTTCACCGATGCGAAGTGTCCGAAGGACAACGTCGTCGGTGGTGTCAACAACGGTTGGAAGGTGGCGAACTCGACACTCGCGTTCGAGCGCGGGCAGTCAGCCACCACGGGATACCGCCGCTTCGAAGAGGAGTACCGCTTGATGGTGGAGGTCGCGACCACTAACGGGGCCATTTCCGACCCGGTGATTCGCCAGCGCCTCATGGAGTACTACACGAAGATTCAGATCCTGAAGGTGAACGGTTTGCGCAACCTCACGGTGGCGGTGACCGGTAAAAAGGATCTCGGCACAATCGCCCTGGGTGCGACCAACAAGATGTTCTGGTCGGAAATGCACAAGGCCGCCATGGAACTCGCGCTCGACATCCATGGCGCGGACGCGATGCTCGTCGATAGCGGTCCGCCGAGTGGCTCGTGGCCCGGGGCGATGCGCGAGAAGCGCCGTGATGGCTATCCGGTCAGCGGCATGATGTCGGCGTTCTTCTTTTCCCGTTCGGAGACGATCTGGGGCGGAACCAGCCAGATTCAGCGCAACATCGTGGGCGAGCGCGTGCTCGGGCTGCCAAAAGAGCCCAAGCCGCCATCAGGCGACTGACAATTGCAACCGGAAGCGGGTAGTGCTCGCGGTGGGCGTTAGCCGCTGTGGTGTGTGGGGTCATGGGTGAGTCGGTTGCCCAGACGCTCGAAGTGGCGGTCGATATGGTGCGCTTAGCCGACGATTGCTAATCGCTGGTCGCCGTCGGGGGTGACGATCAGCGACGCTTCGCGCGTGCGGCCTGATCGCGTCGGGCGGCGGCTTCGGCTTGCTTGCGTGCTTTTGCTTCGCGACGACGCGCTTTGAGTTCTTCGCGTTCGGCATCGTCGGTGGGTGCGTCGCGTCGTTCAGGGATGATCGAGCGCTCGTCGCTCGGCGGCAATGCCAGCACCTCATCGGTCTTCAAGATGTCGCGGATGATCGCCGCGGCGGGGACATCATCCGTGATTGCTTGGGCCAGCATGATCCGCGTGCAAGCCAATCCGTGCATCTCGATCAACTCGGGTAATACCGCGCGCAGTTCATCTGACGAGGGGTGATCTGCGCTGTCTCCCAATTTTTCGATGCAGTCATTTCTGCATGGGAGCGTCAGCACGAGGGCAATCGCTTCCATCGTGCCGTCGAGTCGCCCCCGGCTGATTGCGTCGCGCAGATGGTCAGCATCGTGGTCGGGGCCGGCAACCTCGGTGAGCGCATCGGTGTGCTCCTCGTCGAGGGCGGCGACGAGGGCGACCAAGGTGTCGTCGTCGGCGAGTTGCAGAGTGCGATCGAGCAGTCCGAGCGTCTGGAGGCGGGATTTCACCTGATTCACATCGGAGACGCTATCGGCACCGTGCGTGGCGCCGTCCCCAGCCCGCTGAGGGTGGCCGGCTGATGGGTGCGGGGTCTATGCTCGCGGGGTCCGCATGGAACCGCTTGCAGGCGGGTCCGACAGATGCCGCATACGCGGCCGAGGGGGTGCTCCTGACACATGGCGACCGTCACGCTGGAGAACGTCAACAAGGTCTACGACAACGGCTTCCAAGCCATCTACGACCTATCGCTCGACATTGTCGACGGGGAGTTCCTCGTGCTGGTCGGTCCGTCAGGTTGTGGCAAGTCGACGGCATTGCGCATGATCGCTGGTCTCGAGGAGATCACCTCTGGTGAGATGCGTATCGGCGATCGCGTCGTCAACGACGTTGAGCCAAAAGACCGCGACATCGCGATGGTGTTCCAGAACTACGCGCTGTACCCGCATATGAGCGTGGCGGAGAACATCGGGTTCGCGTTGAAGCTCGCCAAGGTGTCTAAGGAAGAGATCACCGAGCGGGTGAATCGCGCTGCAGAGATTCTGGAGTTGACCACCTACCTCGATCGCAAGCCCGGCCAGTTGTCGGGTGGCCAGCGTCAGCGCGTGGCGATGGGTCGCGCCATCGTGCGCCAGCCGGCCGCGTTCTTGATGGACGAACCGCTGTCGAATCTCGATGCGAAGCTGCGCGTGCAGATGCGCGCCGAGATCGCCAGCCTCCAACGTGAACTTGGTGTCACAACGTTCTACGTCACTCACGATCAGGTCGAGGCAATGACGATGGGTGACCGGGTGGCGGTGATCAAAGACGGGGTGCTGCAACAGGTCGATACCCCGCAGAACCTGTACGACAACCCGGTGAACGTGTTCGTTGCCGCCTTCATCGGCTCGCCATCGATGAACCTGTTCGATGCCACCGTGCGCATCGGTGATAACGGAGGCTCGATCACCCTGGGACCGCACACGTTGTCGTTGTCGGCAGCCGCTATTGCTGCCCGCCCGGGTTTGCGCGCCTACGACGGCCGCCAAGTGGTCGTTGGGGTGCGCCCGGAAGACCTCGAGGATGCAACCCAGACCCCCGACGCACCCGCCGATCAGCGGTTGTCGGCGCCGGTGCGCCTCATCGAGGCGTTGGGTTCAGAGATCATGGTGCATATGTCGATCGACGCACCCACCGTTGACTCGGGTGACCCGGATGCCCCGGAAGAACTTCCCGGTGAGGGCCAGGCCAACGCGGTGGGTCGTTTCAATCCGCGCAGTGCCGTGCGCGCCGGGCAGACGGCTGAGGTGGCGGTAGCCACCGACAATTTGCATTTCTTTGATGCCGAGACCCGGCTCGCGATCCGCGACTGAGCGTCGCGTGGTTCAAGCCGTTGCGGGGCTGTGCTGCCAGCGCGGCTTCAGCGGTGCGTGATCGATGCGGTGCAGTACGTGCTCGGTGAAGAGGTCGCATTCGGCGCGGTGGGTGTACCCCGACAGAATGAACGCGTCGACACCGACCTCGCGATAGGCCTGCAGTTTGGCCAGCACCTGGTCGGGGTCGCCGACGATGGCAGCGCCGGCACCTGAGCGAGCGCGCCCGACACCGGTCCACAGATGATCTTCGGCGTAGCCATCGTCGCTGGCTTCGTCGCGTAATTGGGCTTGGCGGGCCACGCCAACCGATGCTGCGTCGAGGGAACGGTTGCGGATGGCATCACCGGTGTCGGCATCGAGTTGAGACACCAATCGCTCGGCCGCGGCCCGCGCTTCCGCTTCGGTGTCGCGCACGATCACATGGGCGCGCAGCCCACAGAGGATGTCGCGGTTGTATCCGGCAGCTCGGTCGCGCATCTCGGTCACGGTGGAACCCACCGCCGCCACCTTGTCGGGCCAGGTGAGGAAGACGTCGGCCTCGGCAGCGGCGACATCTTTGGCGGCATCGGAGAAACCGCCGAAATAGAACGGTGGGCACCGCCCATCGATGGTGCGCGCACGTGGCGGGTCGAGTTCGAGGTGGACGAAGTCGCCGTCGATCGAAATCGACTCGCCATCGAGCAGACGTCGAAGGGTCTGCATCCATTCACGGGTGCGCTGGTAGCGCGGGCCCGAATCCAGAGCCTCCCCAGGAATGTCGGACGAGATGATGTTCACGGTGAGTCGCCCGTTGGCGAACTGGTCGATGGAGGCCAACTGGCGGGCCAACTGGGGCAGCCACATCTCGCCCATGCGCACCGCAAGCAACAAGTTGATGTTCTCGGTGTGGGTGGCAATGGCCGCGGCAAACGCGGTCGAGTCGATTCCTAGTGCGTAGCCCGACGGCAACAGCACGTTGTCGAATCCGTTGCGATCTGCCGCGGTGACGATGTCGCGGCAGTGGTCCCAACTCGACGCCAGCGCCGGGTTGGGCACGCCGAGGTATTCGTAGTCGTCATCGCACAGGGCGCTGAACCAGGAGATTTCAACAGGGGTGGTCATGGCAGTGGCTGTCCGTCTGATGCCTGGACGAGGGAATACACGTCACCGCGGTCGAGGGTGACACGGGTGGCCGCGAGTGACGCCGCAATGCGCTCGGGCTGTTGGGTGCCGATGATCGCCACCGGCTGCGCCGGATGGGCCAGCACGAAGGCGAGGGCAATGGTGGCGCGGTCAACGCCTTCACGTGTGGCGATCGAGTCAAGGGTCTCGATGAGTTCGCTGGGCAGACCGTCGCCGGTGGCGAGGCGTCCTCCGGCGAGGGGACTCCAGGCCAGTGGCACGATCCCATCGCGCATGCATAGGTCGAAGGTGCCGTCACGCATTGGTGTGAGATGAGCAGCCGAATATTCGGGTTGGGTGCTGACCACCGGTAGCTCGCTATGCGCGGCGAGGGCTTCGGTCTGGGCGACGGTGAAGTTCGAGACACCGATGGCACGAATCTTGCCTTCGTCGTGCAGGGCACCCAGGGTGGCGGCAAGTTCGGCGGGGTGGGTGTACATGTCGGGACGGTGGATTTGATAAAGGTCGATCGTGTCGACGCCGAGCCGACGTAGTGAATCCTCACAGGCGGCGCGAAGACCAGCGGCCGACGAGTCGTATGGGGTGGGTGGCCGGATCCCGCCCTTGGTGGCCAACACCATGCGGTCGCGCAACGCCGGTGCGTCGGCGAGCACTTCGCCCAAGGCCGACTCGACAGTGCCGAACCCGGTGCCGTTCCAGTCGAGGCCATACACATCAGCGGTGTCGATCAGGTTCATGCCGGCGTCGAGCGCTGCTTCGACGAGAGCGCGGCGTTCCGCGAGGTCGCTGCCGGTGAATCGCCACATCCCGTAGGCGATGGGGCCGATCTCGCCGAGTCCGCCGAGTCGTCGGGGTGCTGCATTCACGAGTGTCATCGGTTCTCCACGCTGTGTCGACGTGACGCGTCGGCTGGCGCGCCGACGTCCAGTCTGCCAGCGATCAGGCCGAGTGCACAGGCCCGGTGGTGCCGCGCTCCACCAGACGGGTCGGCAGCACCACACGATCGACCACATGGACATCATCGTTGTGTTCGGAGTCGACACGAGCGATCAGCTGTCGGGCGGCGGATACGCCAACAGCACTGGGATCCTGCGCCACCGTGGTCAGATCAAACAGTGCAGCGAGTTCGTGGTCGTCGACACCGAGCAGGGAGATGTCACCGGGAATATCCAGCCCGGCTCGTTCCGCCGCGCGCCGCGCGCCGAAGGCCATCTCATCGCTCAGGGCGAATACGGCGGTGGGCGGGCTCGACATGGCGAGTAGGGACGTCATGGCTTCTGCGCCACCACCGACCGAGAAGTTGCCGTCAGCAAAGAGATGGGGGTCGTGGTCGATACCGGCATTGGCGAGTGCGATCCGAAAGCCGCTGGCACGTAATTCGGGCACCGCGAAACGGAACGGCTCTGTGCGTGTCGACCCGATGAGCCCGATGCGGGCGTGACCCAACTCGATCAGGTGCTGTGCCGCCATCTCGCCCACGGCGGCATCATCGATTCCCACCGTGCAGAAACCACCGGTTGCAGCGCCCACCGACACCACCTCGATTCCCGCCGTGCGGAATGCGGCGACGTTGTCGTCGGTCAGGGCGTAGTCCACCATGACCAAACCGTCGACGCGGCGCTGCAGGGTGGGGGCATCATTAGCGAGGTCGCTGAGTCTTTCGGCAGAACCGGCCGACTGGACGATGAGGTCGAATCCGGCTTCGGCACATACGGCTTCGACACCGGCGACGACCTGAGCGAAGTACCAACCGCCGAGTAGTGGCACCACGCATCCAATGGTGCGTGAACGCCCGGTGGCGAGACGCGTCGCCATCGGGTCAGCGACGTAGTGGAGATCAGACGCCACGGCGGAGATGTGAGCGCGTGTGGACATGGCCACGTTCGGTAGGCCACGTAACGCCCGGCTCACCGTGGCAACCGACACCCCCGCAGCTGCAGCGACATCTTCGATTGTGACGCGTGTGCGTTCCACTGTGGTGACGGTACTCCGCAGGCGGTCAGCGCTTGGGGTTAGGCAACGGCGGGTGTCAGGTGCGCTTCACCCATTTGGACTCTGCGCTCACATCGGCCACATCACCGCCGGCGTCTGCCCAACCATTGAACCCAACAGTGAGGTGGGCCACGTTGGTGTAGCCGATGTCCATCAGCACCGAGGTGGCCAATGCCGATCGCTGGCCACCGGCGCAATAGAGCACGTAGCGCTGATCGAACTGGTACATATCGCGGTAGTACGGGCTGTCGGGATCGAACCAGAATTCGAGCATCCCGCGTGGGGCCGACACCGCCGACGCAATCGCGCCCTTCTCGAGCCGTTCACGGAAATCGCGGATGTCGATCACTGTGCAGGTGCCCGCAGCGATTTCGGCCTGCAACTCGGCCACAGAGAGTTCTTCGATGCGCTCCTTGGCCTCGCGCACCATGTCGGTCACTGAACGTCGCATGTTCGCACCATATCCACCGCTGCGGGTTGCCTGGGAGTCGCGGTGGCAGTCGTGTGCGGTGTGTCGGGTGCCATCTCGACGAGCACGAGAGGCATCGAGCACCACGGTGTTCCACACTGTGGTGATGGAGACGTTGATGAGAGCACGCGCGTTGGTGGTCGGTGGAACCGGGGGCTTGGGTCAGGCCATCACTGCGCGACTGTCGGCCGATGGCGCTCAGGTGGTGACCGTGTCGCGCGACGCTGCCGAGGTACCAGGTGCCGTTGGTCATATTGTCGGTGATGTCACCGTGGCTGCCGATCGTGATCGGATGATCGACGAGTCAGCAGCCATTCTGGGCGGCCTTGATGTGGTGATTCTGGCCTCTGGTGTGGTCGGGTTCGCACCCGCGGCCACACAGCGCAGCGATGACCTCGCGGCATTGATCGATGCTGATCTCACTGGACCGCTGGCCTTGCTTGGACTGGCCTCTGCCGCCGTGGACGATGGTGGTGCGATCGTCGTGATTACCGGCGCCATCGTCGACGGGCCGATTCCGGGTACCAGCGCCTACGCCGCGGCGAAAGCTGGTTTGTCATCGGCGGCGAAGGTGGTGGCGCGCGAGGTGCGGCCTCGGGGTATCACCGTGATCGATGCGCGTCCTCCTCATACCGAAACGGGGCTGGCATCGCGAGCCGTGTTCGGTGAGGCACCGGCATTCCGCACCGGTGCAGCACCGGCGGCGGTAGCCGATCGGATCGTCGCTGCGGTGCTGGCTTCCGAACGGGAGTTGCCACCTTCGTCGTTCGGATCGTGACCTGGCCACGCAAGATCGAATTGGCGCCCGAGGCGGCCGCGTCGATCAACCAGATTCTTGGCATCGTGATCGATGCAGCGATGGCCGGGTGGACACCTGAAGGTGATCCGCTCCTTGGGTGGAACTTTGACCTGAGCGAGGTGGTGGCGCTGGAGGCGCGCCTCAGCGAGGTGTTCACTCCCGAGCAACTCAGCTCCGGTGGTGGTGAGGCCCACGTTCTCGACCTGCATATCGAGGAGGTCGCGTTGGTGCTGCACGGCATGGCCTACACCGAGGTGATGTCTGCTGATTATCCCTGGATCGACATGGTGCGTTGGACGTCTGATTTCGTGGCCGGCGAGTTGCGGCCGCTGTGGACCGAACAGGAATGGGCCGACTTCAGCGCCGTGGGGTGAGGTCGAGCACGTCGCGGTGTCGGCGTTAGCTCCCGGCGGCCTCGACGGCGGCGAGCGGTGATCCAGCGATGATCCCGTCGGCACCCATGTCGAACATGGCTTGGTAGAAATCCGGGTTCTCCTGGCTGGCGCCGTTCGGCCATACCCAGACGTCGTAGCCCTCGTCGTGGGCGCGAGCGGTGAGGTCGGGACTCATGACCTCGATCCCGGTGTACTCGGGTGGTACTTGGAGCACAAGATCGGACGGATGCAATTTGCCACCGGCGAGGAACCACTGGGTGAGTGCGTTGAGGCCGGGGCTGGTGGCCACGTCAGGTGCCAGATCACGGAATGCGGCAACCACGTCGTCGTTGAATGATGTGACAATCACCGAGTCGGTGCGATCGAGTTCGTCGATCAGGCGCGCCAGTTCAGCAGCGGCTGCAATTCCGGTGGAGGGATCCGTTTCGCCGTCGGCCCCGCGCTGCACCTTGATTTCGATGTCGAGTGGGTGATCGGGGTAGGCGGTGGCGATGTCAATGAATCGAGCCACGGCGAAGTCGTCGCGCATGAAGCCTTCTGGTGCGGTGGTGTCACCAGTGCGCACACCCCGTAGTGGGTAGGCCGATGCGTCGTCGTCGCGGCAGGGCCAGCATCCTGGTTGGTGCCACCAGGCATTGTCGAGAGCGACGATCTCGGCGTAGGTCATGTCGCGCACCGCACCAACAACGCCGGTGGTGCCCTCGGTGGTGTCGTCGTGGTGCACGATGAGCACGCCGTCGCCGGTGAGTTGCACATCCATTTCCAACATGTCCACACCGGCAAGAGCGGACATGGCGTAGGCGTATGGGGTGGAATGCGGAAGTTCTTGGTCGCCGCCCGCATGAGCGATGATCAACGGCCGTTCGATCGCCAACAGTTCGGTGATCGTGCGCGCTGCTGGTGCGGGAATGTTGGTGGGGACGGTGATGGTGAGTTCGCTGGCTGGCACCTCGGTGGTGGTTGTGGTGTCGGGCGGTGCCGTCGTGGTGGTGGCGGCCACGGTGCTGGGCACGGTGGTGGCGAGCACGGTTGTTGCCGGTGCTGAGGTGGGCTGGCTGGCATCGGCTGGGTCGTCACTCGATGCAGGGTCGTCGCTGCTGCCGCAGGCGGCGAGGAGCCCCAGCACGGCGCACGCGGCGACAGCGGAACGCGTGGTTCGCCGAGAGCGGGATGGGGGAGCGATGCGGGTGACGGATACGGCACTCATGGTGCTGGTTCTAGTCGATGGTGTCGCGGGGGCTGATGACCAGATGGAGCCGATCGGTGCGCAGCACCACATCGGTGTCGGTGTGGTCGCCGCCGTTGCGCACGGTGTGGGTGGGAGTGTGCACCAGCACCATGTCGCCATCGTCGATTCGCGCGAGGGTGGCATCGCGGGGCGAGCCAGGGGCGTCAGCGACGGTGTCGACCGGAATGAGGATCGGTGCGCCATCGGGCACCCGTGGCAGGAAGAACTCGAGGTGGTGATCCACATCAGGTCCGGGGTTCGCGCATCGGTGTGCCACCCCTGCAGGAATGAGTGCGAGTTCACCGGGTGTGAGCATGTGGGCCTCGCCTGAGATTTCAACAGCGACACCGCCGGCGGTGGCAAGAATCAACTGGTCGACCACGTGGTGGTGCAGGCCCGGCCCGCATCCTCCGGGTTGGGTACGAAAGGCCTTCACCGCTGCGGTGGGGTCATCGAGCACGTTCTGGATGTCGCATCCGGGCGTGCCGAGCGGTGCCCATGCTGTGTCATCGGGTGGCGGGACGGCGGGCATCTCAGGCGTCGATTCTGCTGTAGTCGGCATCGACGAGTGAATGTCCCTGCGCGAGTGCTTCGAGCGCGAATCCGGCGGTGCGGCGATACCCCTCGGTGACCTCCAGGATCTCGTCGCGTGAAATGACGTCGTCGATGGATGCGAAACCATCGGGTGCGCGTTCGTGCACTAACTGCATGGGTGCTTCGGGTCCGAGCCCACGGTTGGCAAGCACGATGGCCCCGGTTGTGGGGCGACGCCGGGCGTCGTAGATCCCAAGGGCGGTATCGAGATCGTTGGAGTGTGCGAGTACACATCCGGTCAGCACTCGTGCGTCGAGAATTGCCTGAGATGCGCCGTTCGACCCGATTGGGTACATCGGGTGTGCAGCGTCGCCGAGCAGGGTGACGCGGCCCTCATTCCATGTGGGCAGTGGGTCGCGATCCACCATGGGGAACACGAACGTCTGCGGTGCCGAGGCGATGAGAGTTGGAATGTTGAGCCAGTCGAAGCACCAGTCGGTGAAGCGCGGCAGGACATCGTCGAGGTTGCCGACGCGGTTCCAGTCCTCTCGTTCGCCGAGGTCGTGGTCGACGGTTCGGTACTCGGCGATGAAATTGATCATCTGGCGTCCATCGTCGAGGTCGGCGATCGGGTAGGCCACGAACTTCTGGTCGGTGTGGCCAGCCCACACCATGGTGCGGCCATCGAGGATTGGTGCATGAGCGACGGCGCCGCGCCACATCAGTGCGCCATTCCACAGCGGTGCACCTTCGTGGGGGTGGCGAGCACGACGCACTGCGGAGTGGATGCCATCGGCGGCCACCACGACGTCAGCACGATGCTGCACGGTCGTGTCGTCACCTCGGCGGTGGTAGGTGACAGTGGCACCGTTGTCATCGCTCACCACGTCGACGAGGTGGTGCCCGGTGATCACCCGCTCGGGGCCCAGTCGCTGCAGGGCAGCGTCGTGCAGAATCATCTGCAGTGTGCCGCGGTGGATCGATAACTGTGGCCAGTTGTAGCCGGCAGCGCGTCCGCGGGGTTCGTCCCAGATGGACTGGCCATGGGCGGTGAAATAGGCGAGCGTGTTCGGGGTCACCGCAGACGCTTCAAGGGCATCGAGTAGGCCGAGGGCATCGAGCTCGCGCACCGCGTGTGGCAACAAGTTGATGCCGACCCCGAGGGGTTGCACCTGCTCAACGGATTCGTGCACGACGACGTCACAGCCGTGTTCGTGAAGGCTGAGCGCGGTGACGAGTCCGCCAATGCCACCTCCGACGATGTCGATGGTCGATGTGGGCAGGTCGTGAGCGGTCATAGCTGGCTGGCGGTACTCGGGTCAGTCGTGGAGTCGGGTGATGCAGGTGGAGCACGTGCCGGTGACGCGCACATCGATACCGGCAGCATGAAAGTCGGACCCGGCACCGAGCTGGGTGCGCAGGGCATCGACCGCGTCGGTCGCGTGATGGGTGGTGGCACCACACAGTGAGCACACGAGGTGGATCACGTCGTCGGGGTGGGCGACTTCCCAGGTGCTGGCCTCATCGGTGAGGCGAGATTCGCGCACTAAGTCGAGGTCGGCGAATAGGCCAAGGGTGCGATACACCGACGAGGAGTTGATGCCGGGGTCGAGTTCGTGGACCGCGGCAACGATTTCGGCGGCGCTCAGGTGACGGCCGGTGGAATTCAATACGTCCCATACGACGCGTCGTGGTCGGGTCATACGGTGGTCGCTCGCGCGCAGGGTGGCTTCGAGCAGCATGCGCGCACACTAGGTGATGGAGCAGGTGTTCGGAATAGGGGTCGACCTCTACCGGTTATGAAGGGCCTCGGCGATTCCGGTGCCGCGATGGCGTTATTGCGAATCAGTTGCATTTGTGTCCGCAACCGTTTAGTGTCAAAACCAATCCGGTGACCGCGCCCCCCGCGGTCCCCGGTGAAGGGATAGACGACATGTTTGACACGCCAGCCATCGTCGCCATGCACGCACCCGATGGTTTCTTGGAGCCAGGCGTCGCCGTCGTCACCGCCGTGATCGCCGTCGTGGTGACCGCCATCGGTCTGCGCCGCGCAACCGACGAACTCGGTGACCGCCAAGTCCCCCTGGCCGGTCTCGCTGCGGCGTTCATCTTCGCGGCGCAGATGTTCAACTTCCCGGTCGCGGCGGGCACCACCGGCCACCTGCTCGGCGGCGCACTTGCCGCGATCTTGCTCGGCCCCTGGGTCGGTTCGTTGATCGTCACCGTCGTGGTCGTGGTGCAGGCGGTGCTCTTCGCTGACGGCGGGTTGACTGCTCTGGGTTACAACACCATCAACATGTCGATCGTGACCGCGTTTGGCGGATGGGCTGCGTTCCGGCTGCTGCGCCGCGTGATGCCCGCGAACTCTGCGGGAGTGGTCGGGGCGACCGCGTTGGCCGCCGGTATCTCGGTGGTGCTGTCGTCGGCAGCATTCTCGATTGAGTGGCTCTTCGGCGCGTCGGCACCGGTCGCGTTCGACACCGTGTTCGGCGCAATGGTCGGTGTACATGCCCTGATCGGCATCGGCGAAGGCCTCATTAGCGCACTGGTGATTGCTGCGGTGCTCGCTGCGCGCCCCGATCTTGTTGCCGGTGCCGCAGATCTCGACCTCGCCGACCTCTCACGTCCGGCGCGCGTCGGTACGCGTACGTTCGTTATCGGAGCGTTCTTGTCCACAATTGTGGTCGCGGCTGTCGTCAGCCAGTTCGCGGTTGACAACCCTGATGGTCTCGAAAAAGTCGCCGAGGACGAGGGGTTCATCTCCAGCGCCCGTGACCACGCTCTCGACTCGAGCATCTTTGCCGACTACGCCACCTCTGGTGTCGACAACGCCACGGTGTCGCTCGCGGTGGCCGGCGTGGCCGGCGTGCTCATCACCTTGGCGGTGGGTTATGGCCTTCTTGGGGCCAGCCGGCTTGGCCGTCGCACCCAGGGTGCCTGATCAATGGGTGGTGGGCACGGTTCCTCGGTCGATCGGCTGCATCTCGCTGGCGACACGATCATTCATCGGCTCGCACCACACGTGAAGATTGTCGCCACATTCGCTTTCGTGATCAGTGTGGCGATTTCGCCGCGTCAACGCGTTGAGGTATTCGCCGTCGCGTTCGCCTGTGTGCTCACGCTCATCATGGTGGCGCGCATTCCACTCCGGGTGTGGTTGGCCCGCTGCGCGGTGATTTTGCCGTTCATGACCATGGCGGTGCTGGTGCCCTTTGTGGGCGGCGGAGAGCAGACCGAGGTGCTGGGCGTGTCATTGTCGACCGATGGCCTGTGGGCAGCGTTCAACATCGCGGCCAAGGCGCTCATTGGCGCGTCGGCATCCATCGTTTTGGCGGCAACGACACCGGTGACCGGCCTGTTGGAGGGCTTTGCGCGGTTACGGGTGCCACGCGTGCTGATCTCCATTGTGGCGTTCATGATTCGTTATCTCGATCTGCTGGTTGCCCAGCTCGGCAGGATGCGCACCGCCATGGTGGCCCGCGCGCACGATCCACGCTGGCTGTGGCAGGCCAAACCCATCGCGTCGTCAGCTGGTGCGTTGTTCGTGCGTTCCTACGAGCGTGGTGAGCGGGTGCACCAGGCCATGCTCGCGCGTGGGTACACCGGTGTAATGCCCGACCTAGTGGAGCAGTCGCGGCCCCGGTCGGACTGGTGGGCAGCGATCGTCGTGCCGGCTCCGGTGGTTGCCGTGTTGGTGTTGAGACTGTTGTGAGGAGATCGTTATGAGTTGTGCACCATTGAGTGTGGATGGGTTGTGCTTTACCTACCCCGGGGAGCATCACCGGGCACTTGACGGTTTCGGTCTTCAGGTCGCTGCCGGTGAACGGGTGGCGGTACTCGGTCCGAACGGGTCGGGAAAGACCACGTTCGTGATGCATCTGAATGGTTTGCATCAGTTGCAGCGAGGCGCGATCACCATCGGTGATCTTGAGATGTGCGATGACAACCTGGCTGAGATTCGCCGGCGGGTCGGTGCGGTATTCCAAGATGCCGACGACCAGTTGTTCATGCCGAGTGTGCGTGCCGATGTTGCATTCGGGCCGGCAAACCTCGGGGTGCCCAAGGCTGAACGCGACGCCATTGTGGAACGGGCCCTCACTCAGGTGGGCGCGATGGATCTCATCGATCGCACACCGCATCACCTGAGCGGGGGAGAGAAGCGTCGAGTGGCGATCGCTACCGTGCTGGCGATGGATCCGCACATGCTCGTGCTCGACGAGCCCACCTCGGGTCTCGACCCTTTCGGTCGCCGTGAGTTGGCAGATCTGTTGGTGTCGTTGCCCCAGACCCAGTTGGTGGTCACCCACGATCTTCCCTTCGCGTTGCAGATCTGCCCGCGATCGGTGGTGGTGAGTGGCGGCCGCGTGGTGGCCGATGGCCCCACAGCGGAGGTGCTGGCCGATACTGCGTTGCTGGAAGAGAACCGTCTCGAGTTGCCCTACGGCTTTGACCCCAGCCGTGTCTGACCTCGGTCGCGAGTGATCCCCGGCGTTGCTCGGGCAGTCGCCGTGGTCAAGAACACAGGCGGGCCATGTCGAGCACCGGTTGCACCCGGGCGACTTCGTGGCTGCGAATCAGTCCCGCGCGGGCCTGCACCGCGAGCACGGCCATTGCGGTTTCTGCCACCCGTGCTTCATCGTGGAACAGGTACACCGACGAGGCCATGGTGACGCAGGTCGGCCAACCCAGCGAACGGAAGCGGAACGACTGCACCAAATTGTCGGTTTGGTAGCGCACTCGCGCGGGCCCATCGGGAAGGTTCAGAGCAAAACCGAAACCCGGGTCGATCCAGATGCGTTCCACACCCGCGCCGCAGATCATGTCGAGGCGTTCGGTGAAGAAGGCCATCTGCTCATCGATCATCCGCTCGGCGGTGGGAACGTCATCACCTGATCGGGCGGTGGTGCCCGGCGTGTAACACAGGATCAAGCCGGCCTCATGGGCGGCGATCGATTCGTAAAGGGCGGCGTCGTCCACTCGTCCCGTGAGGTTGATGACCGCGGCGCCGGCATCGAGGGCGGCGACAGCGACCTCGGTGTGGTACGTCTCCACCGACACCAAGATGTTCTCGTCGACGAGGGCACGCACAACGGGTAACAAGGTGTCGATCTGGCGTGCAATGTCGACGAGGTCGGCGTTGGTTCCGGTGGACTCGGCACCGATGTCCACCATCGCTGCGCCTTCGAGGGTCATACGTCGTGCGCGGTAGAGCGCGGCATCAAGGTCGTGCACGATGCTCTCGCGGTACGACGAGTCGCGCGACAGGTTCATCACGCCGAGTTGGTACGGCTCATCGTGGAGGGTGCGGTCCTGACGGGGAAAATGCAATGAGCGCACGGGTGCTGTGGCTACGTCGCGGTGAGCAGACCACAACTCCAAGAGATGGTCAGGCGTGATCATGATGGTGTCCTCGCTGCGAGTGGTGGGTGAGCAGTGGTCTGGTCAGGCGATGTTGTCATGTAACCGGCTATCCACCTCATCGTCGTGGCGATGCCACTGCTGGGCGACAACGGTGAGGTCTCCGTCGACGACGGGGAGGTCGGCCAACAGGTCAGACATCGGCCGTCCGAGCACTGGGTGGATCATGTCGGGGGTCACATCGCACACCGGCACCAGAACGAAACGGCGTTCGTGCTGTCGAGGGTGTGGCACGTAGAGGTCATCGTCGTTGCTGATGTGGCTGCCGTGTATGAGCAGGTCGAGATCGAGGGTGCGTGGGCCCCAGCGGATGCGTCGCACACGAGCGCGGTCTGCCTCAATGAGGTGCAGCGCCGCCAGCAGGCCGGTGGCTGATCGCGTGGTTGTAGCGGCGAGCGCAGCGTTGAGGTACGGGCCCTGCTGATCGGGCCCGCCCACGGGTGCGGTCTCGTACAGCGCCGACACGGCGGTGATTTCCACGTGGTCGAGCGCGTCGATCGCGCCAACCGCGGCGCGTAGGTGCTCAAGTCGATCGCCTAGGTTCGAGCCAAGTGCGATCAGGCTGTGAACGGTGTTGGACATTCTGAGAGGGGATCAGGTGCCAGCCAGGGCGGCAACAACTGGCGCGAACGTGTCGATGGCGTCGAGTTGCACCGTGACGTACGAGCCCTGCCAGCGGTCGCGCTGCTCCACCAGTTCATCGGCGATCTGTTCGGCGGAGCCCACCATGGTGTGCGGGCTCGCCAAGATGGTGGCGGCATCGATGCCCATGGCGCCACCCACTTTCTCTGCGACGGTGTCGCGATCGTCGGTGACGTTGGTGACGAACTTCAAGATGCTGATCTCAAGGTCGTCGAAACGGTCGCCAGCGGCATCGCGCACCCAAGTGAGTTTCTCGTCGGTGGCGTCAGCCGACATCGATGCGATGGCTGCTGGTCCGAATGATCCGGCACCGACGTTCGGGTTCACGCCAACGATGTCGGCGAGTCGTGCGGCGGTGGACAGCACGCGCTTGCCACCACCACCGACGATGAGCGGCGGCCCACCGGCCTGCACTGGCTTGGGCATGCCGTTCATCTCGGTGATCGTGTAGTGCTCGCCGGAGTAGGAGAACGGTTCGGGCCCCCAGAGGCCACGGAGGACCTCGATGGCTTCGATCATGCGGCTGATGCGGGTGCCGGCGCTGTCGTGAGGCACACCGGTCCAGCGGTAGTCGTCATCCATCCAGCCGGCCCCCACGCCAACCTCGAGTCGGCCGTCGCTGAGCAGGTCGATGGTGGCGGTGTCTTTTGCGAGCAGTGCCGGGTGCCGGAAGTCGTTGGCGAACACCAGTGATCCGACGCGCAGGTTGGTGGTGGCGGCCGCCGCAGCGGTCAGTGCCGGGATGACCCCCAGTTGGTCGCCGTAGTGATCGGGCATGAGCAGAGCCGAATAACCGAGTTCTTCTGCTTTGCGGGCGGTGGCGACCCAGTCGGCACCGGATGAGGCTTTGGCGGCCATGAGGCCGAAACGGAACGGTCGGGGATGAGCCATGAACCGACCCTAGTTCGCGCCTGTTCTGATCTCTCGGAGCGCAGATCGTCGACGTCTGGCGCGGTACTGCCTCGGCGTGACGTGGGTCACGCACCGCGTTGGCGGCGGCGTGCCTTGTTACGGTGCGCGAGTCGGTGCGTGGTGAGTTCACGCCCGCAGAATCGTGTTGCGCTGATCCCACGGCGTCACGGTGCCCCCGTCGACCGAGGAGTCAGCCATGGCCATGCCCACAGTTCCCGTACGCGATGCCCGCGATGACGATGCATCGGTGCTGGCCACATTGCGCTCACCATCGCGGCTGCGCATGGAATTGCTGGCGGGTCTCGCCGTCGCGCTCGCGCTGATTCCCGAAGCGATCTCGTTCTCCATTCTCGCCGGTGTCGACCCGCGTGTCGGTCTGTATGCGTCGTTCACAATGGCAGTCACAATCGCCGTCGTCGGTGGTCGACGGGCGATGATCTCGGCCGCCACTGGGGCGGTTGCACTTGTGGTGTATCCGGTGGTGACCGAGCACGGTGTGGACTATCTGTTGGCTACGGTGATCGCGGCCGGCGTATTGCAGATTGCGTTGAGCCTCGTGGGGGTGGCGCGGTTGATGCGGTTCATTCCACGCAGCGTCATGGTCGGGTTCGTGAACGCGCTGGCGATATTGATCTTTTGGGCGCAAGTACCGGAGCTGATCGATGTGCCTTGGCAGGTCTATCCGCTGGTGGCAATCGGTTTGGCGGCGCTGGTGCTGTTGCCGCGGTTCACCACGGCGGTGCCGGCCCCACTCGTGGTGGTGGTCGGCCTTGGGGTAGCCACGGCGGTGACCGGGGTGGATGTGCCAACGGTGGGCGACAAGGGTGAGTTGCCAAGCAGCCTTCCGCGTTGGGTGATCCCCGATGTGCCCTTCACCCTCGACACCTTGCGCATCATCGCGCCCTATGCCTTTGCGATGGCCGTTGTTGGCCTGCTTGAGTCGTTGATGACCGCCAAGTTGGTGGACGACATCACCGACACCCATTCCGACAAAACGCGTGAAGGGTGGGGCCAGGGTGTGGCCAATGTGGTGACCGGTTTCTTCGGCGGCATGGGTGGTTGCGCGATGATCGGCCAGACGATGATCAACGTGAAGTCGTCACGGGCTCGTACCCGCATCTCCACGTTCGCCGCGGGCGTGTTCTTGTTGGCGTTGGTGGTGGCACTGGGTGATGTGGTGGCACGGATTCCCATGGCCGCGCTGGTGGCCGTGATGGTGATGGTGTCGGTGGGCACGATGGACTGGCACAGCGTGCGGCCCGCAACGTTGCGCACCATGCCCGCGAGTGCCACGACGATCATGGTGGTCACGGTGGTGGCCACCATCGGCACGCACAATCTCGCGGTAGGTGTCGGCGCGGGTGTGGTGGCATCGATGGTGTTCTTCGCCCGTCGCGTGGCGCACTTCACCGAGGTCGTCGCCGTGGATTGGCCCGATGACGACACCCGGGTGTACGCGGTGCGCGGGGTGTTGTTCTTCGCCTCCAGCAACGACTTGGTGTACCAATTTGATTATGCGGGTGACCCCGTCCAGGTCGTGATCGACCTGTCGGAGGCTCAGATCTACGACTCGTCAACGGTTGCAGCTCTCGACGCGGTAGTCACCAAGTACGCCGCGAAGGGCACCGCAGTGGAGATCATCGGTATGAATGAGCCCAGCCGGAAGTGGCATGAGCTCAGCGGAAGCTTGAGCGGCCACTGACGCGTTAGGTAGGGGTGGCCTCGGCAGGATTCGAACTTACGTGGATGATGCTGACCACAGTCGCAATTTCATACGTTGTTCAGTGTTCGTCGGGAGTGTTGTGTTGTTGAGCGTCTTGTACAAGTAGCTGTAACAGCTTGAGTTCGAGCGCGCGGTGGGCAGCGATGTCGATGGGTTTATCACTGATGACGTCAGGGAATGCAGCAATGGTGATCACACCAGCCATGAGTCGCTGGGCGAGCAATAACGCGACGGTGTCATCCAGCCCGAGCCCGGTAGTGAATGTGCTCATCAGCTGTTCCGCAATCTCGCGACTTCCGGTTGGCACACCGCTGTCGCGGTTTTGTGACAACCAAACAGCAAGGTGTGCGAGGTGGATGATTTCCGGCCGGAGCGTGTCGCCATCGAGGGGTGCCAATCCGGCAGCTGCTTGGGCTTGCACTATCGGATACACGTCTGCAAGAAGCTCGGCTTTGCCGCCGAAGTAATCAGGCACGTAGCGGTGGTATACCCCCGCACGATCAGCGATGTCGCGGATGGTGAGGT
>JAFMNE010000050.1 GCA_017859395.1 Ilumatobacteraceae bacterium
CCGGTGCGCACCAGACGGGCCCCGTTGCGTTGTACACGAGCGACCGCATCACGGAAACGACCAGGATCGATACCGCGCGAATGGTCAACAGCTGACACCGTGGCCACCGTTGGGTCGTTCGGCCAGGCACCGCTGAGCACGCCGGCGCCTCGCGTCGCCGACGCCGCACTCGGATGGGCGGCATGCGCCGCGCGCGCCACGTTGTGGCGATCATCTGACGTTGCCGTCTCCCAGTTTCCCGCCGCGTCCGACACCGCCGCTGACGGTAGCCGCCACGATGACAACCATGCGCTCGCGCACCCCCACCGAACGACAGGGCGCCAGTAGGGTGGACGCGTCATGATTCCGGACCGTTTCGCCCCGGTGCTCGACGAGCTCGCCCCCGTGGCGGCACGGTTCGCCGAGGCCGGACACCAATTGCATCTCGTGGGGGGAACCGTCCGCGATCTCCTCATGGGACGCGGCGACCCTGCCGGTGATCCAGCTCATGTCGACTTCGATCTGTCGACCGACGCCCGCCCTGATGACATCCGCGCAGTGCTCGCCGGCACGGCTGACGCTGTCTGGGACCAGGGTGAACGCTTCGGCACCGTTGGCGCACGAATCGCGGGCCGGCAGTACGAGATCACGACGTATCGCTCCGAGGCGTACACCGACGACAGTCGCAAACCACATGTGGCGTTCTGCGATGACGTGACCGTCGACCTGTCGCGGCGCGATTTCACGGTGAACGCGATGGCGCTCGAACTCACCGGTGACACGCCCCAACTCGTCGATCCCTACGACGGCGCGATCGACCTTGCCCGTGGTGTGCTGCGTACTCCACTCGGGCCGGAGGTGAGTTTCAGCGATGACCCGTTGCGCATGCTGCGGGCGGCGCGATTCGTGGCGGCGCTCGGACTGGAACCCGAACCCGGCCTGGTGGATGCGGTGCGGGCCATGGCGCAACGACTTGAGATCGTGTCGGCCGAGCGGATCCGCGACGAGTTCGACAAATTGATCTGCGTGGATCACCCAGGCCCCGGACTGTGGTTCATCGTCGAGACCGGACTCGCTGATGTGTTCTTGCCGGAACTGCCGCATATGCGCCTCGAGAACGACCCCATCCATCGCCACAAGGATGTGTTGACCCACACCATCGCGGTGGTCGAGAACGTGCGGCCCGCACACGAACAACCCGACGATCGCCCGCCGTTCGACTTTCGATTGGTGCGACTTGCCGCGCTGTTCCACGATGTGGGCAAGCCCCGTACCCGCGGCTACCAGAAGGGCAAAGGCACCACCTTCCATCACCATGATGTGGTCGGTGCGAAGATGACTCGCAAACGCATGACCGCCATGCGCTACTCGAACAGCGACACCGAAGCGGTCACTGAACTGGTGGCACTGCATCTGCGGTTCCACACCTACCGGCTGGGCTGGACCGACGCGGCAGTGCGGCGATATGTGCGCGACGCCGGCGATCTCCTCGATGAGCTCAACGTGCTGACCCGCTGCGACTGCACCACCCGCAACGAGAAGAAGGCCCGCACGTTGTCGCGGCGCATGGACGAACTCGAAGAACGTATTACCGAACTGTCCGCGGCCGAAGAACTCGCTGCCATGCGCCCCGAAATGGACGGTGCTGCGGTGATGGCCCACCTCGGGCTCATCCCCGGGCCGGTGGTCGGTCGAGCGTTGGCGTACCTCCTCGATATTCGACTCGAAGAGGGCCTGCTCGGTGACGACGAGATCAGAGCGCGCCTCGACGAGTGGTACGCCGGCCAGCAGGTCTGATGAGAGCATCGCGATGATCGAACCATCCGTCATCATCGCCGCAGTGGGAGCGTGTGCAATCTGTGCAGCGGTGCTGGTGGGTCGATTGACCCGGCGCGGAGAGAGCAACACCGCTGCGCCACCGACGCGTCACCGAGCACGCGAACGTCGCGCATCCGATCTCCTCGATGCACTCCCCGAAGCCGTAATGCATGTGGATGCCACCGGCATGGTGATCGTTGCGAATCAGTCGAGTGCCGACCTTCTCGGTGTCGATAGCCCTGACCTGCTGGTGGGCACCATGGTCGACGACCATCTCGTGAGCGCCGACCGAGGGGTGCTCGCGGAGTGGATCGATCGCACACCGGTCATCGTCGACGACATCGACGACCCGGAGCATCACGTGGCATTCGAAGCGCGGGCCCTGCGCGACGACGGCGACACCCGCGACGTGGAGATCACCGTGCATCGCACCGGATCCAGCGAGGCACCGGCGCTGCTGCGATTCCATGACCGCTCACGCCGTAACGGTCATCGCCGCGCGCTCGACCAGGCCCGTCACCGGTTCCATCAAGCCTTTGAATCGGCACCGACCGGTATGGCACTCGTCCGTCTCGACGACGGCCGCATGGTCGATGTGAACCAAACCCTCGCCGACATGCTGCAGCGCACGGCGACCGAACTTGTGGGACGCACGCTGCGCGAGTTGACTCACCCCGACGATGTGCGTGCCGCGCAGTCACATCGGGCGCAACTTGAGTTGGGCATCGTCGACCAGTACATCGTCGACCAACGCTTCCGCCGGCGCGATGGGTCATATGTGACGTGTCGTACCCGTGTGGCGGTGTCGTCCGATGACGGGCTGATGTTGGCGATCAACCACATCGAAGACATCACCGAGCAACACCGCGCCGCCGAACGCCTGACCCACGCCGCCCGACATGACGAGTTGACCGGGTTGCCGAACCGGTCGTTCGTCATGGAGATCCTCGCGCAACGCCTCGACGGGGCCGCACCGTCGATGGTGGGCTGCCTGTTCATCGACCTCGACCACTTCAAGGTGGTGAACGACAGCCTCGGTCACGCCGTTGGCGATGAACTCCTGCAGCAGGTCACTCAACGTCTTGTGGGCGCGGTGCGCGAGGGTGATGTGCTCGGACGCTTTGGTGGCGACGAGTTCGTGGTGGTGCTCGACGGACGCGGTGGCGCGGTGGACGCAGCCGCAGCGGCGGACCGTTTGCGCCGCGCCCTGCACCCTCCGGTGTTCGTTGCCGACCCGCGCGCCGACGACACCGACAGCCACGAGCTGTACGTCACCGCCAGCATCGGATTTGCAACAAACCACGATGCCGGCATGGGCCCCGACGAGATGCTGCGCGATGCCGATGCCGCGATGTATCGCGCCAAGCAACGCGGTCGTGACTGCGTGGAGGCCTACGACGGTGACCGCGGCGAATCGGGTGTGGCGGCAATGCGCACCGTGGGGGAATTGCGTCGCGGTCTGGAACGCGGTGAGATCGTGCCGTACTTCCAACCGATCGTGGAACTCGACAGCGGTCGGGTAACCGGGTTCGAGGTGGTCGCCCGCTGGCTGCACCCGGACCGCGGCCTGCTGACACCGGTGCACTTCTTGCCATTCGCTGAAGAATCTGGGTTGCTGGTGGAACTCGGTGCGTCGATGATGCGTGACGCGCTCGGGCAGTTGGCACGGTGGCGTGCCGCCGGTCTCGAATTCGGTCGCGGATCGGTGGCGGTGAACGTCGGCAGCCGACAACTCGTGGACGCATCGTTTCTCCCCACCGTCATCGAGGTGCTCGATGAGACCGGTGTGGACCCCGACTCGGTGTGGTTCGAAATCACCGAGTCGGCCCTGCTCACCGATGCCCGCGCGGCCACGTCGGCGCTACGTGACGTACGAGGCCTCGGGGTGCATCTCGCCGTCGATGATTTCGGTACCGGGTACTCGTCGCTGACCTATTTGAAGCGGTTCCCTGTTGAGGCGATCAAGATCGATCGCAGTTTCGTCACCGGGCTCGGCATCGAAGACGAAGACACCACGATCGTGGAGGCCGTGGTGCAACTCGGTCGGGCGCTGGGGCTCATCGTGGTGGCTGAAGGCATCGAAACCCCGTTGCAGTTGAACCGGTTGCGTGAGCTGTCCTGTGACCGCGGCCAGGGCTACCTATTCGGCCGGCCACGACCGGCCGGGATCATCGAACGCGATCTCGCCGGGGCGTGATCAGGCGCCGTAGGGCACCCACGCAAGAGCGGTACTAGCCTCGCGGCATGTCGTCGACGGGCTTCTCCGCGGGCGTTCTGCGCTCGGGTGACACCTCGGGTGGCATTGTCGACCATCGCCTCGCGCGGCGCATGTTGATCAACCAGATCCGCCTGGGGCGGTTGCGCGCCGATGAGGTCTGTGATGCCCATCCCGAACTGTTGCGTGCCGCTGCGAATGTGGGCACGGTCACCGAGGTGACGTGCCCGGTGTGTGAAGAGGAACAGTTGCGCCTGGTGACGTACGTGTTCGGTCGTGGGCTGCCATCGCACGGTCGGTGTGTGTCGACCGCCGAGGAGATGCAGAAGCTGTCGCGACACGGCACCGAACGACGGGCGTATGTGGTGGAGGCCTGCGTGTCATGTCGGTGGCATCATCTGCTGCGCATCCATCAACTGTGATCACCCGACTCGGGTGGGCCGCGGTGGCGGCGCTGGTGCTCGCCGCGTGCGGCGGGACATCACGCACCGCGGGCAGTGCTGAGGGCGCCATGACGCCCGACGGGTTCGAGCGTCGTGTTGCCACCGTCGTCGACGTCACAGGAACGCCATGTGATCTGTGCCTGTGGGTGGCCGACACCTCGGCGTTGCGCTCCCGGGGGATGATGGGCGTGACCGATATGGGCGCCGCTGATGCGATGGCCTTCGTGTACGACGACCCGACCACCGGCCGGTTCTGGATGAAAGACACGCCCATGCCGCTATCGATTGCATTCTTCGGTGGCGATGGGTCGTATCTCGATGCGTTCGACATGGAACCCTGCGTGGCGGCGGACGCCGACGATTGCCGGCGGTACGACACCCCGGCGGGGTTCACGGTTGCGGTCGAAGCGCCAGGCGGCGGGTTGCCGGCGCTCGGAATTGCAGCAGGTGCGACGCTGGTGCTCACCGAACAGGCCTGTGATCAGGCGCTGGTGCCGCGTATCGATTGATCGCGCCGTCATCGTGCGCACCGCAACTGATTGCAGAGCAACATCGCAGTGTCACACCCCGGTGCCACGATGAGGCCATGGAGTGTGATCGGGAGGCGAGCAGGTGCCGATGTCGGCGTCGGAACGGGTGTGGGTTCCGCGCCGGTAGCATCTCGTCCGACATATCCACCCTGCCCCACGGCCGCGGGTCGCGGGGCCTTGACCGCCCGGAAATTCCGGTCGGTCCCGTCCGAAGGGAAACGTACATCGCATGATGCGTGCCTATGAACTCATGGTGATCGTCGACGGCGACGTCGATGACCCCGCCGCCCAAGCCTGGGTGAAGAAGGTGTCCGACGGCATCACCGCCGCCGGAGGCTCCATTCACGGCAAGGTCGACTGGTGGGGCAAGCGCACCTTCGCCTACCCGATCAACCGCAAGCCCGCCGGCTACTACATGGTCGCCGAATGCGTGGCCCCTGCCGGCTCGCTCGACGAACTCGAGCGGTCGCTCCGTATCGCTGACGACATCGTCCGCCACAAGTTGATCCGCCTGCCCGAGGCCGAGGCCGAGCGCCGCGGCATGGTGGGCTCGGCTGCCTGAGGGCGGCCGCCACGAAGGGAGGGCCAATGGCCACCAACACCATCACACTGATCGGCAACCTCACCCGCGACCCCGAGCTGCGGTACACCACCGGTGGTCGCGCCGTGGCCAGCTTCGGTCTCGCGGTGAATCGTCGCTACCAGTCCAACGGCGAATGGCAGGAGCAGGTCTCCTACTTCAACATCGTCTGCTGGGGCGACCTCGGCGAGAACGTCGGGGCCACGATGACCAAGGGCAACCGCTGCATCGTCACGGGTCGCATGGAGATGCGCGACTACGAGACCAACGCCGGCGAGAAGCGCACCGTGTTCGAGGTGATCGCCGATGAGGTGGGGCCCAGCCTTCGTTGGGCCACCGCACAGATCGAGCGCACCGAGCGCACCGGAGGCGACTTCGGTGGCGGCGGTGGCGGTGGCGGAGCACCCTCCGCACCTCGACCCGCATCCGACAGCCCATACGGCGACGAAGAGCCGTTCTGATCACCCACATCTAGATCTCGTCCAGGAGGACCCACACCATGGCCAAGAAGGCACCGCGCGGCCGCACTCGTGACGCCGCACCCCGCAAGTTCAAGAAGAAGACCAGCCCGCTCGTCATCGAGAAGGTGGAGTACGTCGACTACAAAGACGTCGACCTGCTCTCGCGCTTCATGAGCGACCGCGGCAAGATCCGCAACCAGAAGCTGTCCGGCAACGATGTGCAGCAGCAGCGAGAGGTGGCCAACGCCATCAAGATCGCTCGCGAGATGGGCTTGCTGCCCTACGCACGTCGCGTGGCATCCACCCCGCGTGGTGGCCGCCGTGACGATCGCCGCGACGATCGTCGCTCACGCGATAACGACCGTCCGGCCGACGCCGACGATCAGACAACGATCACCGAAGACACCGGTGCCGGCGACGACGTCGTTGACACCACTGACGCCGGCGATGAGGAGGCCTGACATGCGACTGATTCTTCGTGAGGACATGCAGGGCCTCGGAAAGCGCGGCGACATCATTGAGGTCGCCGACGGCTACGGCCGTAACTACTTGCTGCCCAAGGGCAAGGCCATCGCGGCCAGCGACGGTGCAGTGGAGCAGGCCGGGCGTATGCGTCGGGCCCGTGATCTGCGCGACGCGAGCGACCGCGAAGCAGCCACTACCGTGGCGTCCACCCTGGTGCCTAAGGTGATCGCCATCACCCAGCGTGCCGGTGACGGCGGCAAACTCTTCGGTTCGGTCACAGCCGCCGACATTGTCACCGCTGTTGCGGAGCAGACATCGGTGGAACTCGATCGCAAGCACATCGAGATCGATGAGGCGATCAAGACCATCGGTCAGCACACCGTCACCGCATCACTGCATCCCGAGGTGTCGTTCCCGATCACTTTGGACATCGTCGCGGAGTGACGACAACGCGTGTCGGTCGCGGAGTGACGACAACGCGTGTCGGTCGCGGAGTGACCACGACATATGTCGTTGTCGCCGCCGATCGTGATGCCAACGGGCCGGCCGGTAGGCCGGCCCGTTCGCTTTCCCGCCGACGATCAGTTACCCACAGGTTGTCCACAAACAAACCAAGGTTGTCCCCTTCCATCCCACAGGACGGACGTGTGAGCATGGCCGCAGTGCACGACCGACCACCCCATTTCTACGCGCCACACTCATGAGCGACGACCTGCCTCCTATCCCCACCGACGACACCTACTCACCTCCCGACGACGATGCTGGCGTCGGCGATGTGGAGGCGTTCCCCGGCCCGGTGTCGAATGGCAACAGCCGTGGATCGCGCAACGGCCGCAACGGTCGAAATGGACGCGGCGGTAGCACCGCCCGGATGAGCGGCTCGCGCGTGCCGCCACACAACCTCGAGGCCGAAGAATCGGTGTTGGGCGCCTTGATGCTCGACCGCAATGCCATCGGCACCGTGTCCGAGATGGGTCTGATGCCGGCTGATTTCTACCGACCGGCGCACCAGCACATCTACGACGCGGTGCGGGCCCTGTACTCGTCGTCGAGTCCGGTGGATGTGGTCACCGTGGCCGACGAACTGCGCCGCGCGGGCCTGCTCGCCGATGTGGGTGGGTCAGAGGCACTGCACGAACTGCAGAACACCACGCCCGCCATCTCCAGTGTTGGTCACTACGCGAAGATCGTGCAGGACACGGCGATGTTGCGCCGCTTGATCATGGTGGCGGGGGACATCGCCGAGATCGCCTACAACGAACCCAGCGATGTGGCGGCCGCTCTTGACGATGCAGAGTCGAAAGTGTTCGCTGTCGCCGAGGAGCGGGTCACCGACTCAGTGCGCAACGTCTCCGACCTGTGGCCCGAAGTGCTCGACAATCTGGAAAAGACCTACGAGCGCGGCGACACCATCACCGGTGTTGCGACCGGGTTCAACGATCTCGACGAGTTGCTGTCGGGCCTGCAGCCCAACGCTTTGTACATCGTTGGTGCTCGGCCCGCCATGGGCAAGACGGCGTTCGGGCTCGGCATTGCTTCCCATGTGGCGCAGCACTCGGGTTTGCCAGTGATGTTCTTCTCGCTCGAGATGGGCCACCACGAACTCACGCAACGCATCCTCTCGGCTGAAGCGCGCGTTGATTCCACGAAACTGCGCACCGGCAAACTCACCGAGGCCGACTGGCCGAAGATCGGTCGGGCAATCGGGCGCCTCGAGGTGCCGATGTTCCTCGACGACAATCCGCGCGTGACGGTCATGGAGATCCGCGCCAAGGCGCGGCGCATCAAAGCCAAGTACGGCGATCTGGGCCTGATCGTCGTCGACTACCTCCAGTTGATGACCAGCGGCGGTCAAGCGGAAAACCGACAGCTCGAAGTGTCGGAGATGAGCCGAAATCTCAAGATCCTCGCCCGTGAACTCGAGGTCCCGATCATTGCGCTCAGCCAGTTGAGCCGCCGTCTTGAAGATCGGTCCGACAAACGCCCGATGCTGGCCGACCTGCGCGAATCGGGGTCGTTGGAGCAGGACGCGGACGTGGTGATGTTCTTGTACCGCGACGAGGTCTACAACCCGGATTCATCCGACAAGGGATCTGCCGAGGTCATCATCGCCAAGCACCGTTCAGGCCCGATCGGTACGAAGCGGCTCGTGTTCTTGGGTCAGTACACCCGCTTCGACAATGCGGCACGCAACGTCTAATCGTCCGCCGGTCGCCGGCATGCGAGCTGAACTGTTGGTGGCGCCGTGATGGCCGGCGAGGCGCGCAGATTCTGTCGGGGCATACTCGCGGGGTGAGTTCCCCCCTCGCCGTCGAGATGGACGGCATCGTCAAGACCTTTGGTGACACCCGCGCTCTCGACGGTGTGGATCTGGCTGTTCCCCGCGGTGCGGTGTACGGCCTACTCGGCCCGAATGGTGCCGGCAAGACCACCTCAGTGCGGGTGTTGACTACCTTGTTGCGCCCCGATGCAGGAACGGCGCGTATCGACGGCATCGATGTGGCCGCCGACCCACATGCGGTTCGCCAGCGCATTGGGCTCACCGGCCAGTACGCCGCGGTGGAGGAACGTCTCACCGCGCGGGAGAACCTGGGTTTCGTCGGTCGACTGTTTCATCTGCCGCGCGCACGGGTGGCTGCTCGCGCCGATGAATTGTTGGAACGATTCGACCTCGCCGATGCCGCAGATCGCGTGGTGAAGGGTTTCTCTGGCGGTATGCGCCGCCGACTCGATATCGCTATGAGCCTCATTGCGGAACCATCGGTGCTGTTCCTTGATGAGCCCACCACCGGGCTCGACCCGCGCAGCCGACTGGGGATGTGGGATGTGATCGAGGAGTTGGCCGCCGATGGCACCACGGTGCTGCTCACCACCCAGTACCTCGAAGAGGCGGATCGTCTCGCCGAACAGATCGTGGTGATCGACCATGGCCGGGTGATCGCCGAGGGCAGCCCCGACGAGTTGAAGCAGCGCATCGGTGGTGCACGGCTGTCGGTGCGTATCGCCCGACCGGAGAATCAGGAGCGGGCGATGAGCACCCTGACGCCGCTGTGTGCGGGCGAGGTGGTGTCCGACGATGCCCGCACCGGGTTCAGCGCCCCGATCATCGCCGGTGATGGTGTGGTGCCCGGAGTGATTCGCGCCTTGGACGATGCCGGTGTGGACGTGCTCGATGTTGAGGTGCGTCGGCCCTCGCTCGACGACGTGTTCTTGGTGTTGACCGGTCGCACCACCGACGCCGAGGAGGATGCATCATGAATCGTCTGCGCTGGCTACTGCACGACTCGTGGGTGGAGGCTGAACGACATCTGCGGATTATCCCGCGCAATGTCGAACTGCTGATCTTCGCGTCGATTCAGCCGATCATGTTCCTGGCGATCTTCGTGTACGTGTTCGGCGGGTCGATCGTGATTCCCGGATTCGACAACTACGACCAGTTCCTCATGCCGGGGATCTTCGCCCAGACCCTGGTGTTCGGGTCGGCGTTTACCGGGATCGGTCTCGCCGATGACCTGCAAAAAGGTCTGGTTGATCGTCTGCGGTCGCTGCCGATGAGCCGATCGGCGGTCATCGTTGGCCGCACCATCAGTGACCTTGTGCGGAACCTGTTCACCTTTGTGGTGATGATCGTGGTGGCCCTCGCCATTGGTTTCCGTTTCACCGGCGGCGCAGTGGACGCGATCGCGGCAACAGCCCTGCTGGTGCTATTCAGCTACGCCCTCAGTTGGGTGCAAGCGGTGATTGGCCTCAGCGTGTCATCGGTGGAGGCCGCGAACTCGGCGGGCTTCATCTGGATGTTCCCGCTCACGTTCGTGTCGTCAGCGTTCGTCGATCCGTCCAACATGCCGGGATGGTTACGTCCGGTCGCTGATGCCAACCCGTTCACTTTGGTCACCAACTCAGCGCGTGCGCTCTACAACGGCAACCCGGTGGGCACCGACGCGTGGTGGGCACTGGCGTGGTCGATTGGCATCATTGTGGTGTTCTCCACCATGGCCGCGCGCCGGTTCTCCCGGTCAACAGCGGGCTGACTTCATCGAGCAACACATGACTTACCGTCGCGAGTCGGTCACGCCGCTCCGCGGCGACGACGAGTGCGAGTGACGGATTACTTGGCGTCGTAGATGATGCCGTCGGGCATCGTCACCGTGTCGGTGGTGAGCATCTCGCCATCGCCGAAGACGCTGTCCAAGAAATGCACCGCGAAGGTGTTGGTGAGTTCTTTCACTCGCTCGATAGGCATCTGGCCGGGCAGACAACCGGCTTGGGCGTAGTCATCGATGAAGGCCACCACGAGCTCGTTGGCGTCGGGCAGGCTCGCAATGGTGTCTTGGTAGTCGCACACATCGGTGAACGATTGATGCGCTGCCGCCACCAACTCCACGCGGTAGTGCGGTGACGCCATCGAGTGCTCCCAGGCGAGTTCCACGTTCGGATCCACCGGCGTGGTGGCATCGTCGGTGCCGACCATCACCAATGTCGGCACACCGATGCGCGACAGATCATCGGGGGTCAACAAACTGTCGGCAGACCCATCGCCCACCGCGGGCGCAAGCGGGATCAGCGCACCAATTCGCTCGTCGGCAGCGATGGTCGTGTCGCCGACGGTGACACCCGAGGCCACGGCGTAGGTGGTGTAGCCACCGAAGCTGTGCCCGGTGACCGCGATCGATGCGCTGTCGATCACCGCACCGATAGCGGCAGCCTCGTCACTGGTCCCGTCCACGATGGCGTCGATCACCGCGATCACATCGAGGGGACGGTTCACCGCGTTCACGTCACGCTCCGCCCCCGTGTCCAACACCAGCTCGACGGCTGTGTTGCCGGTGTGGTCAGGGGCGACCACCACGTAGCCGTGGCTTGCCAGCGTTTCGGTGTAGTCCGAATGGATGTAGCGCAGGCCACCTGACCCGTGGCTGTACACCACCATCGGAAACGGCCCAGGAGCGGC
>JAFMNE010000051.1 GCA_017859395.1 Ilumatobacteraceae bacterium
ACCCCCTGCTTGCAAAGCAGGTGCTCTAGCCAACTGAGCTACGTCCCCTGGCTGTGCCCAACGCTATCGGCTCACAGCGAGCACCACAGTTCCCACACACGCACACACATCGCGGCCCACCGCCTAGCATCACATCGTGTTCCGCGACGAGGAGGCGAACGCCCCCGAAGGGCACCGACGACAGCCCGACCCGCTGTTTGATGTGGCCCCCGACGACGAGACACGCATGATGACCGGCGACCCGATCGTGGACCGTCAACCCGTCGACACGAGTCACGAGACCGACGATGTCAACGGCTCACCACGCCGTGAACGCCTCGGCCCTGCCGGGCGCATGCTGGCCACCATCGTGGTGGTGGCCGCCGTTGGTGGGCTGTCGGTCGGAGCTCTGCAGTGGTTGCGTAACGACCGCGACCCCGTGCCCCGCACCCCCGGCTGGACATCATTGGTGGCTGTCGACCGTGCCAGCGGCGACCTCACCCGGATCGACACCGACACCGGGCTGGCCGTCACCGGAGCCACCGCAAACGCCGGCACCCGTGTGAACGCCGTACTCGACGGCGGCGGCAACACCGCTGTTGTCATCCCCGGCCGGGTCGTGATCAACCCCTTCGGTGACCGACCGGTGAGCATCGACATTCCCCGCGACCATGCCGCACGTGCCCTGCCCACCGGCGGCGCCCTCGACGTGGTGATCGGCTCCGAGGCCGGTGACGACATGATCATCGCGCATCTCGGCACCGACGGCACCACATGGGTTCGGCGCCTCACCGACCTCACCGGGGAGGCCGAACCCCGCTACTACCCATCGGGTATCCGCCATGACGTCGACGGCACCCTGATCGCCGTCGCCGACGCCACGAACTTCCAGACCGTGCTGATCACCCCCGGCAACGACGAGCCGGTGTACCTGCCCGACCTCGCCCTTGCGGTGCACCCCGAGTTGATCGTGACCAGCCAAACAGTGGGCGACCGCGCCGAAGTGGCCATGTTCGACCCCGACGGCACCCGCTTGCGCACCCTGTCGACACCGGCGGTGCGTGGTGCCACCATCACCGCCGACGGTGAACGCGTTGTGATCATCACCCGCACCGGCGAGGTACTCGCCGGGCGCCCCGAGTCGGGCAACATCGAAACGCTCAACGCCCTGGGTCTCGCCGACGGCGACACGGTGATCGACGCCATCACCGTTGCCGGCGGCAGCCGCCTACTGGCCATCGCCCGTCACAGCATCCATCTGGTCGCCACCGACGGCGCAGAACTTGGATCGTGGCGCAGTTCCGACACCGCAGGCGACACCCCCACCGTCGACATCGACGCCGCAGACATCCGCTCACGCTGTGCTGTCGTCAGCGTGAACGGCACCTCCACCATGGTGGACCTCGACGACGGCGACGATGTGGTGGATGTGACCGGTGTAGGTGGCCGCACCGCCGGCGACGACGGATGCCTGCTCACCGGCGTGGACGTGAGCGGTTCCACCAACCAAACGGTGTTGGCCGGGCCCAGCGGCCGTGTGGGGCTGGGTGCCGGCCAAGTCCTGGCGCTGGCACCCGACGCCAGCGCGGTGGTGGTGAGCGACGGCACCACCGCCCGACTGTTCACCGTGAGCGACGACAACACCACCGGCGGCGCCGAACTCGACGTCACCGCCGACCTGTTCACCTTCATTGTCGACTCCACCATCGCCGACACTCCGCCAACAGTTGACACCGACACGCCCACCACTGCAGGCCCCGAGTGACCAGAACTGGCACGCACCGCACCAGCGGCGCGACCTAACGTCACACCATGGCCGACATCGCCCGGGCCCGTCCCGACGACCTCGACGACCTGCTGACGATGAACGCCGAGTTCGCCCTGACCGAGGGGCATCGACCCGAACCCGACCGTGCACGCCACGGCTTCGCCCCGCTGCTCACCGACGACACCCACGGCGTCGTGCTCATCGCCCGTGACCCCACCACCCGGCGCGCGCTCGGCTACGCCGTGATCTGCCTTGGCTGGTCGATCGAGGTCGGTGGGCGAGAAGCCGTGCTCGACGAGATCTATACCCGCGATCGCGGCACGGGCCTCGGCGCCGAATTTCTTCGCCGTATCGACGACACCTGTGCGCGTCTCGGCGTGTTGCGCATCTTCTTGGAAACCGAAGCACCGAACCATCGTGCACGCAACCTGTATGCACGCCACGGGTATGACGAGCAGGACTCGATCTGGATGTCGAAAGACCTGTGAGACGCCTCATCGCGCTCATCGCCGTGACCGCGGTGTCGGGTGTGGCCTGCGCCGACGACACCGACCCCGGTCGAGTTGATGCGGCTGTGGTCTCCGTGGTGGCCACGGGCTGCGGCAACGACTACGCCCGCGGCATCGCCACCATCGTCGACATCGGATCTGCCACCGACAACACGGTCATGGTGCTCACATCGGCCCACACCGTGGCCGGCGCCGACCGCATCGACATCACCCATGATGACGTCACCTATCCAGGCACGATCGCCGCGTTCGACCCGAGCACCGACCTTGCCGTGATCGCCGTCGACAGCCATCCATCAGATGCCATCGCCGCGGTGACGCCCGCCGCCATCGCCGGCAAAGGCCTCAGCACCGCCGCCGCCGCGTCACGCGCTGCCACCGTGGTGCTGTATCGCGACGACATCGTCGATGTGCGCTCCGTCAACATCGTGCGACGCGTCAACATCACCACCGAGAACGTGTACCTCGACGGCGACAGCCGTCGCCCCGGCTACGAACTCCGCGCCAACATCGCCACCGGTGACTCGGGTGCACCCGTGGTGATCGACGGTCGCATTCACGCCGTGCTGTGGTCGAAGAGTCGGCGCAGCGACGACCGCGCGTGGGCCGTGGATGTGGTGCGCGCCCGCACCCTCATCGATACCCAGATCAACACCGGCGACCTCGGCGAGGTTGACCCGACCCGCTGCCGGCCCTGACGCCTACGGCGTCGGTTCGCCGCGCACCGGGCCCAGCACCCGATCGACGTATTCGTTCGTGAACACCCCGTCAGGATCGAAACGTGACCGCACCACCGCAAACCGATTCCATAAGGGATACCGCGATGCCAGATCTGCCGCGGACGAGAAATGCATCTTGCCCCAATGCGGACGGCCGTCGTAGGCGTCCATCACCTGCGCCACCCGTTGGAAATACGCCTCAAACGGCGCGCCGCGATACTGATGCACCGCCACCCACGCATTCGCGCGACCGAAGCCCGGCGACAGCGCAATGTCGTCGGCCGCTGACACCCGCACCTCAACCGGGAACAACGCCGGGAACGACAACGACGCGGTCACCCCACGCACCTCCGCCATAGCCGCATCGAGATGTTCGAGAGGAATGCCGTACTCCATCTCGACGAAACGCACATGCCGCGGCGATGCAAACACCCGATGACTTACATCGACTAGTTCACGTTCCGATACCGACGACGACACCAGCCGCGCGATACGCGGCGCCAGCGCTGGCCACCGTCGACCCACCCGACACACCACCCCAAACGCCAGGTTCTCCGCGATGATCTTGTCGCGGACGTACCCCACGCGGCCCTGAGGGCGAGGTGGTGCATCGGTGCGCGTGTTGCGTTTCACCTGACACCGGCGTGCGCCTGGCATCCAGAAGAACTCGGCATGATCAGCTGACGCCGCAAACCCCGCCACATCGCTGAGCAGATCATCGAGTGGTTCGATGGTTTCACGAGCGTGCAGACAAAACGCCGGCACACACCGCAGCACCACCTCACACACCACGCCCAAAGCGCCAAGCGACACCCGCGACACCGCGAACTCCTCCGGTGTGGACACCGCGTCGAGGGTGCGCACCTCACCGCATCCATCGACCAGCGTCATCTCCTCCACCTGCGTGGCAAGACCACCGAATTCCGCGCCGGTGCCGTGCGTGCCGGTCGCGATCGCACCAGCCAGTGACTGCACATCGATATCGCCCAGATTCTCGAGCGCCAGTCCCTCGGCATCGAGGCGCAGCGACAGCGCACGCAATGTGATGCCGGCCTGCACCCGCACCCGACACTGCTCGCGATCCACCTCGATCACATCGGCCATATCGTCAAGGCAGACGAGCACCCCGTCGGTCATGGCCGCCGCGGTGAACGAATGTGCCGCACCGATCACCCGAACGCGCCGACCCGCATCACGTGCCACCGACACCACCGACGACACCTCATCGATCGAGGTGGGGAACACCACATCGGCAGGCACACAGGCCTGATTTCGCGCCCAGTTGTGCACCGGTGACCCGGCACGCCACCGTCGCCGTCGCGTCACTCGCGCTGAGAGATTCACCCCACCGGCCACACGCCCACAGTAGTGCCCACCTCCGTCGCTCTACATTGGGGAGATGACCGACACCAGCATCGCGCGCCAGGTCCGTGGTGTCTGCCATCACGACTGCCCCGACTCATGCGGATGGATCGTCGATGTCGACACCGCCGGCCGCGCGGTGGCACTGCGCGGCGACCCCGATCACCCGTTCAGCAGAGGCGAACTCTGCCCGAAAGTGAACCGGTTCATCGACCGCGTGTACAGCCCCGACCGCGTCACCACCCCGTTGCGCCGCGTCGGCCCGAAAGGGTCCGGCGAGTTCGAAGAAGTGACCTGGGATGACGCAATGGCCGACATCGGTACCCGGCTCAACGCCATCATCACCGAATACGGCGGAGAAGCAGTACTGCCGTACTACGACGCCGGCAACCAGTCGCTGCTCGCTGTCGACGGGATCTCTGCGCGGCTCATGCATCACATCGGCGCCACCCGACTGATCCGCAACATCTGCGGCCCGACCGCAGGTGCCGGTATGGCCATGACCAACGGCACCGGTCTTGGCATGGACCCCGAAGACCTAGCGCACTCACAACTCATTCTGCTGTGGGGCACCAACACCCGCCTCACGAACCGGCACCTGTGGCCCACACTGGAGACCGCTCGCGCCGCAGGTGCACAGATCGTGGTGATCGACCCGATCCGCACCATCACCGCCGAACGAGTGATGGCCGACGGTGGCCAATTCATCCAGCCGCGACCCGGCACCGACGTGGCCTTGATGCTCGCCATGATGCACGAGATCATCACCGCCGACCTGATCGACCATGACTGGGTGGCAAACCACACCCACGGATTCGACGAACTGGCCTCCCACGTGGCCGACACCACCCCCGACTGGGCAGCCGAGCAGTGCGGAGTGGACGCCGACACCATTCGCGACCTCGCTCGCCACTGGGCCAGCACCGATGCCGCCGCCGTTCGCACCCTGGTCGGTGCCGAACACCATCGCCAAGGAGGCATGTTTTTTCGCACGCTCGCCTGCCTGCCCGCCCTCACCGGTGCATGGCGTCACCGCGGCGGCGGTATGTGTCGCAGCGTCGGCTCGTACCAAGCCGCCGTGATCGACGACGACGCATTCACCCGACCCGACCTTCTGGCCGGGCGCAGCCCTCGATCGATCAACATGAGTCGCCTCGGCGAAGCCCTGCACGATGCCGACCCGGCCGTGCACGCCATGATCGTGTGGTGTGCAAACCCCATGGTGATCGCACCGAACGCGGGGCTCATCCGCTCCGGTATGGCACGCGACGATCTGTTCTGTGTGGTGCACGAACAATTCATGACCGACACCGCCCGCTACGCCGACTACGTGCTGCCCGCCACCACCCAGATCGAATCGGTGGATGTGAACCCCGCATGGGGTCATCTGTGGATGGGATGGAACCACGCCGCGATCGACCCGGTGGGCGATGCGGTGTCGAACACCGAGTTCTTCCGTCGGCTCGCCGCCGCCATGGGTTTGACCGAACCATGCCTGTTCGACGACGACGAGACGCTACTGGCCACCGCTCTCACCGGCATCGACACCGAAACGATGCGCACCGACGGGCCGGTGCGGGTGCCCTACGCCGCCGATGGGCGGCCATGGGCCAACGGCGGGTTTCCCACCGCCACCGGGCGTGTCGAATTCGCCAGCGACGCCCTCGTGGCGCTGGGTCAACCGCGCCTGCCCACCTTCATCCCTTCTGACGAGGGCCCCACCAGTGCTCTTGCAGCCCGCTACCCGCTGCAGTTGATGACACCGAAACATCATGTGCGCTTTTTGAACTCGTCATATAGCCAACTGCCCGGCCACGGCGACCGTGAAGAAGGGCCCTTCGTTGAAATGGATGCCGCCGATGCCGCCGCCCGCGGTCTGAGCGATGGTGACACCGCGCGAGTGTTCAACAACCGTGCCGAGCTGCGCCTACCCGTGCGCGTCAGCACCCGACTGCGACCAGGAGTGGTGTCGATTCCGTGGGGATGGTGGGCACATCACTACCCCGACGGACGCACCGCAAACGATCTGACCAACAACACCCTGACCGACTGGGGTGAGGGTGCCGCGTTCTACGACACCCTCGTGGAGATCGCCACCGTCTGACATCACACACCGTCGCGACTCGTGCGCGTCGGTGTGTCACCCGGCCCACACAGGCCCGAGGAGTAGCCTGCGAGCCATGACGGCAGAAGTCATCTACGCCTATCGCGTGATGCGTCTGCCATTGCTCGACGCCGGTGGTGCCGAAATCGGCAAGGTCAACGACATCGTGGTGGTGCCCGGTCGGCCTGGTCATGCACCACGCGTGGTGGGGTTTGTGGCCACCAGTCAACGGCGCCGCATCTTCGTGAATGCCGCGCGCATCGGTGACCTCGACGCCGACGGTGCTCAGTTGCGCAGCTGGGACCTCGACTTGAACCCGTTCAAACGGCGTCCCGGAGAAACTTTGATCGGTGCTGAACTCCTCGATCGTCACGTCGGCACTGAACGCGTGAGCGACGTGGGTCTCAGCGAGAACGGTGACGGTCGCACCCGGTGGTGGGAAGTGGCCACCGTGCGTCTCGCTGCGCGGTCCAGCATTGGCCGGCGCACCACCCATCGCCTCGTGAGCTGGCGTGAGGTCGGCCACCTGTTCTCGGCCCCCACCGCCATGGCGGCCGAAGCCGCGCGCCTCCGCGACATGCACCCCTCTGATGTGGCCGGTGTGGTGCGGGCACTGCCCATGACTCAACGCCGACAGCTCGCCGAGGCAATGGATGACGAACGCCTGGCCGACCTGCTCGAGGAACTTCCAGAGGATGAGCAGTTGCGCCTCATCGAAGGTCTCGACCTCGACCGCCTGCTCGGCGTGCTCGACGAAATGGAATACGACGATCTGACGGACCTACTCGGTGAAATGCCCGATCAGCAGCGCCGCGCTGTGCTCGACGCGATGGACGACAAAGAAGCCGAGGTGCTGACCCGGCTGTTGTCGTACGGCGATCGCACCGCCGGTGGTCTGATGACCCCAGAGATCATCATCTGCGGGCCCGACACCACCGTGGCCGAAGCGCTCGCCGAACTGCGCAACCCCGACTGGTCACAGTCGATCGCCGGGCAAGTGTTCATCTGCCAGGCGCCATTCCGTCCGCCGACCGGCCGCTACCTCGGCGTGGTATTCGCCCAGCGTCTTCTACGCGAACCACCCGGCATGGAACTTGGCCGGTGCATCCGCCAAGTGGCCGTTGCCAACCCCGACACCCCCGAACGTGAAGTGCACGAACAGTTCGCCTACTACAACATGTTGGCGTTGCCGGTTCTCGACGAAGGTGGGCGCCTGCTCGGCGCGGTCACCGTGGACGACGTCGTCGACCGACTGCTCGGCGTGGGCTGGCGGCTCCAGCAGCGCAAACGCAGCGTGGAACAACCGGCGGTCACACCATGAGACGCCGCGGAAACCTCAGCGACCCACGACGTCGCCGTCGTATCGACGTGTCGTACGACCCGGAGACCTTCGGCCGGTTCTCCGAATCGATCGCCATGCTGCTCGGCACCGCCCGCTACCTGGTGTGGCAGACCGTGGTCATCATCGTGTGGTTGGTGATCAACATCGTGCCACCGGGTAGCTGGCAATTCGACCCATGGGGTCGTGGCCTTGTGCTGTTGACCCTGGTGCTCTCGCTGCAGGCCTCCTATGCCGCGCCCCTGATTCTGCTAGCGCAGAACCGGCAGGAACGCCGCGACCGTGCCGCCGCTGAACTCGATCGTCACGTGGCCGAACGCACCCAGGCCGACACCGAGTTCTTGGCTCGTGAAATCGCCGGTGTGCGTCTCGCTCTTGCCGACATGGTGACCGGTGAAGAACTGAACACCCGTCTCGATGCCCTCACGGCGGCAATCGAGCGCATTGAGGCACGCCTCGACACCACCCCAACCGCCGAGAGCTCCTGAGAATCGTGCCGCTTAGGCGGCACCGACGAACTCTTGAATCCGCACCCCATAGGCCGCCACATCGGCCAGAAGTGACACGGTGTCGAGTTCCGCATCGCCAGCCAACACCACACCCGTTGGCAACCGACCCGCCCGGGCTGCACCAACAAACGCTGCCGCGGTTGCCGCGGTGGCGGTACCCAACAATTCGGCCATCCCGACGATGTGTGTGCGCCGTAACCCTGTGGCGTCCACACCGCGGACCTCCACCCGTAGCGCACCCACCCCGCCTTCTGCGTGAGGTGGCCGCAACATCGGCAGGCGCGCTGTGCCACGATCGCGTCGTGTGGCACTGCGCCGCGCAGTGATGCGACTGGCCTCGGGGAACGACTGATGCAACAACACCGGCGACGCGATCTCGGCCCGGTAACAGTCGTGCGCGCCGACGGGCTCGGGGAACCAGCACAGTTCACGACCCGACCCGCCCGGGCTCTCTTCCCACACACCATCAATCCATGACACTGCCCGGCCGGTGAGTGAGCGGTGGTGTACCCGGGCACAGGCTGGACCCGCTGTGCCGTGCACCGCCACGTGAATTTCGTCGACCGATGCGAACTGTCGTGCCGACCAGCGCGCCAGCAAACCCGACAGACCAGGGGTGACAGCCGCACCAATCACCAACGTGGCGCCGGCCTCGGTGACCGCATCGCCGAGTTCGACCAGGTCGTAGGTGTCGTCGAAATGATCGCCAACAGTGACCACCGAACAGCCCCGCGCCGCAAACGCCGCCGCGAGAGGCGCGTGCCGTACAGGATGCGCCAGCACCGCAACATCGCCCGGAGTTGCCACCGGAGTCGGTTCAGCCCGCGGGTCGTGAAACTGCACGACATCGGCACCCACAAGGCGCGCAACGCGCTCGCCGACCACGCCGCGGCCCACCACCCACACGGTCATCGCCGTTCACCATTCACGCCGATCGGCATTACGTCGCCACGTCGTCGGCACCCGACGACGCCGGCACGCCCGGCGTAGTGGGGTCAATCGCTACCGGCTGCCAACCGCCGTGCTGCGGCGGCGTGCCACCACGACCACGCGTACGAATCCCTCCCGCAGCAATCAACGCCATCACCAATGCAGCCAAGACTCTACGCAACAACCTCACCACCCCATCATGCCAGCCCCACCACCGGCTCCGTGCCGAGCACTACAGCGCACCGACATCGTCGATTCACAACGTCGCGTCGCGACATAGTGTCGTTCGCACTGCGCTGCACAGGACAGGAGGGGTCATGACCACACAGCACGAACACGACACCGGCACACCAGTGGACATCGGCGATCGGCTCGACTGGGGGCGCATCGTGGCCGACTTGAACCGGTTGTTGCGGCTGCGCACCACGCCCATCGGCATGAAGATGTTCACCGACGTGGCCGATATGGAATCCATCGACCGCATCCGACGGCCGCAAGCGGTGCACACCACCGACCAGATCGTGGGTCAAGCCGCACGAAACGGGTGGACCGTGGGCATCACCGCCGACGACCTGGTGGGCGATCAATGCCGTACCGTGGTCGGTCTGCATCCTCGCGATGACGAGTGGCTGTCCGGCGAGCGCATGACCGGCGTGTGGTACGCCACTGCCGACGATGCTGCTGCCCATCAAGCCGCCATGGACGTGGTGCCGTTCGGCACGTACTCCGCCCTTGCCGTGTCGCCGCTGACCAGCGGTCGGCTCGACCCACCTGACATCTGTCTGATCTATGCGACCCCAGCACAGATGATCCTGTTCATCAACGGCTTGCAATGGTCCGGCTACAAAAAACTGGAATGGGGATGTGTGGGTGAGTCGTCGTGCGCCGATTCGTGGGGACGCGCCCTGGCCACCGGTGAACCAAGCCTGTCAATTCCCTGTTTCGCGGAACGCCGATACGGGGGCGTGATGGAGGACGAATTGTTGATGGCCATTCCCCCGCGATTCCTGCCCGGGGTGATCGCCGGACTTGATGCGCTCGCGGCCAATGGCCTGCGATACCCCATCGCGCCCTATGGCGTGGGTCAGGACGCGCGAGCAGGAATGGGCGTGTCGTACGGCTGAGCCGACGGTGCATCACGGGCCTCGCATGGGCGGCACGCCGTGCGAATACGACGCCGGGCACCGCACCGTGGGCAGTACCCTCACAGGAGGCGCCGCCGGCGCCATTACGCACCATGGGCCTTTTTGACCGTCTCCGCACCATCAGCCGTGGCACGTCACGACCGCCGCGCCCGATTGATGTCGGACGCGCCATGCTCACTGCTGTTGACGCCAAGATGGTGACCGCCGCCGATGGACGCAGCCTGGTCGCCAACCACGTGACAGTGCGTCTCGCAGCCACCGATATCGACACCACCTGCCCGAACAAAGACCTGCTGATCGACGAATTGGTGGATGCCCTTCGTGCCCACGCCGATTGGCGGAACATGGACTTGGGCGGTGACCCGTTGGTGACGATCACCGTTGACGATGGTGCGGCATCAGGGTTATTGGAGGTGAGCGCCCGCGTGAAGACCGGCGCTCAATTGCCGCCCCCTGTGCCCACACCGGCCGCATCCGCAGCGCCGGCGGCGACCGATGCGCCTGCTGTGGACATGGTTGCTATTGCCGACGATGCCGGTGCCGACGCCTACGAGGTTGCCGCACCGTCGGAGCCCGACCCGGTTGTTGAGCCCGTGGTGAGTGACGCAGGGGTAGCACCGGCTGAGCTGCCAATTCCAGATGACTCATCTTCGGACGACTCATCCCCGGATGAGTCAGTTCCAGATAGTGCCCCGTTGGACGCGGCTGCCCAACTCGCTGCTCTCGTCGCCGAAGAGGATCATCTGGATAGCGATGACGTCTCCGCGCTCGATGACGACCCGGTGCCACCCATCAACCCTGCAGATGATGTGCGTGCGCTGCTTGACACCGCACCGGTCGAGGCGGTGAGTGCCATCGGCGCTCTTGTCGCCGATGACGGCACCCGCTACCCGATTGGACGCACCGCACTGCGTATCGGTCGCATGAGCGACAACGACATCGTGGTGCACCACGCCCACGTCAGTCGCTACCACGCGGAGATCCGCAACGACGGTGGCCGAGCCATACTCGTCGACCTGGGATCAACGAACGGCACCACGTTGAATGGCCGTCGCACCGAGGCTGCCACA
>JAFMNE010000019.1 GCA_017859395.1 Ilumatobacteraceae bacterium
AATCGCCAGGCCTGGCCGGCCTACAACTGGATGGGTGTGGCCAAGTCGGCACTCCAGAGCGTGTCGCGGTACGTCGCCCGTGAACTTGGTCCTGCCCAGATCCGCTGCAACCTCGTCGCTGCCGGACCGATCCGAACCATGGCGGCGAAATCAATCCCGGGCTTTTCACTCTTCGAAGAGACCTGGGACACACGCGCACCCCTTGGCTGGAATGTGGAAGACCCGATTCCGGTTGCGCGTACCTGCGTCGCGATGTTGTCGGATTGGTTCACGGCGACGACGGGCGAAATCGTCCATGTTGACGGCGGTTATCACGCGATGGGCGCCTAAGCGCAGATCAACGCAGCGCCGCTCGGATCTCCGCATCGAGATCGTCATCGATGTGATCGATGATGTTGAGGGCGCCGAAGTTCTCGGTGACCTGCTCGGGCCTGCTGGCGCCAGTGATCACGCTGGACACCATCGGGTGCCGTGCACACCATGCAATTGCCAGCTGCGCCATGGTGGCTCCGAGGCGATCGGCGATCGGGCGCAAACGCTCAATACGTTCCAAACGCTGAGTGTCAGTCATCCGATCCTGTAGCCACTCGTATCCAGCGAGAGCTCCGCGCGAACCCTCCGGAATCCCGTCACGATATTTGCCGGTCAACAGACCAGATGCCAGCGGCGACCAGATGGTGTTCCCGTACCCGGTGTCGCTATGCAGTCGGGCGTACTCCACCTCAACTCGACGGGTCTCCAAGAGGTTGTACTGGGACTGTTCCGTCACCGGCGCGTGCAGCCGATACTCAGCTGCAAGTGACATCGCGTGGCGAATCTCGTCGGCGGTCCACTCGCTCGTGCCCCAATACAACGCCTTACCGGAACTCACCATGTTGCTCATCGCCCATACCGTCTCGAGCATTGGCGTGTACGGATCCGAACGATGGCAGTAGACGATGTCAACAAAATCGAGGCCGAGTCGTTCAAGCGACCCATCGATTGCCTGCGTGAGATACTTGCGATTCAGGGTGTTGCGCATATTGGGATCATCACCATGGATGCCCCAAAAGAGTTTGGTCGTGACCACATAGGACCAACGGGGCCACTGCAATTCTGCGAGGGCTTGTCCCATGAGGGTCTCGCTTCGACCACCTGCGTACGCCTCGGCGTTGTCGAACAGGTTGCACCCCGCGTCGTGTGCAGCCTGCATACAGCCCAACACCGGGTCGAGATCCATCTGGGTATCGAAGGTCACCCACGAACCAAAGCTCAGCGCACTGACCTTGAGACCAGTGGCCCCCAGTCGTCGATACGGCATACGTGGATGAGGTACGGCCATAACGGCAACCTACCCCGGCGGGGGCGTTGGGCGCACCGTGATGCCATGGGCGTTCAAGGCCTGCTTAGCCTCATCGATGCTGTGTGTGCCGAAGTGGAAGATCGATGCGGCCAGGACGGCGTCGACCCCGCCATGAACGATGCCGTCAACGAGATGTTGCAGAGTCCCGACTCCCCCAGAGGCGATAACGGGCACATTGACGCGTGAGGTGATGGCCGCATTGAGGTCGTGATCAAACCCGTCGCCCGTGCCGTCACGATCCATCGATGTCACGAGAAGCTCACCCGCGCCGTGCTCGACCGCGGTCATCGCCCACTCAATGGCGTCGATTCCGGTTGGTGTCCGGCCCCCATGCAGATAAATCTCCCATCCGGTCCCCACACGCCGCGCATCAATGGCGCACACGACACATTGGTCACCGAACTCGGCTGCAATTTCGGAAATCAGTTCAGGTCGCTCGACAGCGGCCGTGTTCACACTCACCTTGTCGGCGCCTGCACCCAACAAACTTCGGGCATCGTCAACCTGTCGAATCCCGCCGCCCACCGTGAACGGAATAAACACACGGCTCGCAACCTCGCGCACCATGTCCAGGGTTGTGTCGCGTCGATCGCTGGATGCGGTTATGTCCAAAAAGACGAGTTCATCCGCTCCCGCACTGTCGTAACGCGCCGCCAGTTCAACCGGGTCACCGGCGTCGCGAAGCCCGACGAAATTCGTGCCCTTCACAACCCGTCCGCCGTCAACATCAAGGCAGGGAATGACGCGGGCAACTTTCATCGTGTTCCCTCCAGAACAGCGATGGCCTCAGCGGCAGTGAAACGGTTCTCCATCAGGGCACGACCTGTGATCACCCCGTGAAGGCCCGTGATCATTCCAAGCGAGGTGATGTCATCAAGCGAGCCGACGCCACCGCTCGCGATGACATCTGCTTTCGTCGTGTTGACTGCCGCGGCGATTCCGGCGAGGTCAGGACCCGTCAACATCCCGTCGCGTCCGATATCGGTGATCAGAAACGCCTCGGCGGCGGTGAAGGTATCGAGAGCATCTGTAACGCTCACGTCGCTCTGTATGGTCCAGCCGTCGGTGGCGAGATAACCATCGCGGTGATCCAAACCAACGCACACCGGTATGAACGATGCGACCCTCGACACCAATGGCGGGTTTTGCACCGCCGCCGAACCGATCACGACCCGGTGGACACCAAGTCGGTGGAGTTCTCGTGCACGGTCAACGCTGCGCACACCGCCGCCGACCTGCACCCGCATATCGCTACCAGCATGGGCGACGAGGTCAGTGATGAGGGCCAGGTTCGGTGTGTCACCACTACGTGCCGCGTCGAGGTCAACGACGTGCAACCAACGGCATCCGGCCTTGGCGTAGGCGGTGACGAGCTCCGTCGGCGATGCCGCATAGTTGGTCACGCGGTCGTAATCGCCCTGCTGAAGGCGCACGACATCCCCTCCGAGCACGTCAATAGACGGATAGAGAAGCGCGCTCATGCCGCTGCCGCCAATGTCTCGACCCAACGCTGCAACATCACGAGGCCATCCGGCGATGACTTCTCTGGATGGAACTGAACCGCAAGGGCAGCTCCCTGGCGGACGGCCGCCACCACGTCACCGCCGTAGTCGACAGTAGCGACAACGACTGTTGCATCCGTGGGCTCAGCATGTAGGGAGTGCACGAAGTACATCCAGGATTCGCTGTGGGCTGTTCCGAGGCAGGGATCATCAGCGGACAGTTGAAGGCGGTTCCATTGCATCTGCGGGCGCTTCACGCCGGCGGGCAGCCATGTGACCTTCCCGGAGATGACGCCAAGGCCGGCCACACCAGGGCTCTCATCGGATGCGTCGAACAACATCTGCATCCCAACGCAGATACCCAAGAAGGGTCGCCCATCCAGTGCGGCAGAACGCGATGCATCGGTGAGCCCACAGTCCGATAGGGCCTGAATACAGGCACCGAAATTACCGACTCCGGGTAGCACCACCGCATCTGCGGCATCGATATCAGCAACCGACCGTGTGAGACGCGCGTCGGCGCCTACCGAGCAGAGCGCCTTATGCGCCGAGTGCAGGTTGCCAATGCCGTAATCGATGACTGCGACTCGCGTCACAGGCGACCCTTTGTTGACGGCAAACTCGCATCGGTCACCGCAACGGCGGTGCGAAGGCACCGTGCCAGGCCTTTGAAGGTCGCCTCGATGATGTGGTGCACGTTCACCCCTCGGACGAGTTCGATATGGGCGGTGATACCGGCTGAGGTCATCAATGACGAGATGGCATGCTCGGCAAGCTGCGGATCGAATGGCGGATTCCCCAATGGGAGGCATTCGGGCATCTGTACGTCCCAGTAAATGAAGGGACGACCGGAGAGGTCGATCGAGATATCGACCAGTGCCTCGTCGAGGGGGTAACGCCCGCTGGCGAAACGTTGCACGCCGACCTTGTCGCCAAGTGCTTCGGCAATCGTCTGGCCGAGCGTGATGGAGACGTCTTCCACCGTGTGGTGGCTGTCGATGTGGAGATCTCCACGTGCGGCCACGCGGAGATCAATGCCTCCGTGCCGCCCGAGCTGGTCGAGCATGTGATCGAAAAAGGGCAGGCCGGTAGTGACCTCGGTGGCCCCAGTGCCATCGAGGTTGACGTACACCTCGATCGAGGTCTCGGCCGTGTCCCGTGAACGGGTTGCGGTCCTTAGCTGTGTTGCGGTCATGCGATGTCCTCCAGTGCCTCGCCGACGGCTGTTATGAACCTCTGATTTTCGGCGGGTGTGCCGATGGTGACCCGCAGGTGGTCAGAAAGTCCCGGCCAGCTCGAGCAGTTTCGGACCAAGACACCACGCATCACCAACGCGTCCCAGAGTGCATTTCCACGATCGGGCCCTGGAGTAAACAGCACGAAGTTCGCACTGGACTCGTAGACGCTGACACCGTGCGTACGCAACGCGCTCATGACCTGCTCTCGACCAGCGACCAATTCGGCTACACGAGTATCAACAGCGCCCATCTGCTCCAGCGCAGCAATACCGGCGGCTTGGGTGACGGCTGACAGATGATACGGCAGCGTCACTACGTCGAGTGCGGAGACCATCTCAGGGGCGGCGACGGCATACCCCAAGCGAAGCCCCGCAAGGGCGAGTGTCTTGGAGAATGTCCGGGTGATGATGACCGATGGGTACTCGTCGATGAGGGCGAGCAGATCGCCTGGGGCAAATTCGACATATGCCTCGTCGATGACGAGTACCGCGTCAGCTTCCGCACACCACGGCACGATCGACCCGCGGACAGTGTCGTGCGACTCGGCGAGCCCCGTTGGGTTGTTCGGAGAGGTGATGAAGACAATGTCGCGAGCCTGGTCCTGACGCAGGCGAACCGGATCGATACGACCGTCGTCCCCACGTCCGAGATCCACCACCGACGTGCCAGTGATCGCCGCAATCTGGCTGTGCATCTGATACGTCGGGCCGAACGTGATAGCTGTACGCCCCCAACCTCCGAAGGCAAGAAGGATGTGTTGCAACACTTCATTGGAACCATTTCCAACGTGCAGCATGCTCGGGTCTAGCCCATGCCGGAGGCCGAGAAGGCGCCGCAGTTCACCGGCCTGGCGGTCGGGATACCGGTTCAATTCCAGTTCCGCAATGCGATTCAACATGGCCCGCACAACACTGTCGGCAGGCGCAACAGGAGCCTCATTTGTGTTCAGGCGAACGTCAACGTCGACCTGAGGCGAGTGATACCCGCTCAGTGTTGTGAGATCGTCGCGCACCCGTGCCACAGCACAACGCTAGCGACCCTAGGGTGTGATCCATGGAGGATCGACTCGCCACTCTCGCCGCAGAGCTGTCATCGGTGACCGAAGCAGTGACCAGGACGCGGCATCGAGTGGCTGACTTAGCAGACCCCTTTCGCGGAACTGAGCGTGACGATGTCGTTCTTGCCATCTACGAGGCCGAACGTCTGCTGCGAGGAGCCGAACGGGCATTAGAGCGGACGACACGCGCCATCAGGTAGTCATACCGGCGGCACGGTAGGGTCGCGTTGTGGTGTCGATGCTCGTGTCGTCAGGCGCTGATCTCCAATCCGAGCGCCGTGTGGCGCGCGAATTCGTGACCGCGACCGAAGCAGAACATGGTCACTCGATCCTGTCCGATCACCTCCGCGTCATCCTTGAATCGGAGCGCGACACGCCCCCCGACCTTGTCATCGGACGAGCACATAACAACGGAGAAACGATGGCGGTCGCGATGGCAGCACCCGGCCACGGCCGCCATGTGCTCGAGGTCGTGATACCCCACGCTCACGACAACACCGCGCTCCCGAGCGCACTCGCGGCGCAGCTGATCGCAGCGGTGGCCGACGAGACCGCCGAGGTCGGTGCGCATGCGTTGAACTGGTGGGTGAGCGCTCACGAGAATTGGGCCGACACAATTGCCCTGGCACTCTCCATGCGGCCCGAACGCGAACTCTTGCAAATGAGGATGTCGCTCACCGAGGATCACCGATCAGAATTCGCATCCATCGCATGTGACACGGATTCGATTGACATCGGTTCCGACATCGATGGGGTTCTCCGCGTGAACAACCGTGCTTTCGCCAATCACCCTGAACAAGGTGGCTGGACACGCGATGATCTGTCACGCCGACTTGATGCGCCCTGGTTCAATCCTGCAGATGTGAGAGTGCACCGGCGGGATGGAGATGTCATCGCCTTCTGTTGGACCAAGCGGCACGACGCCACCGAGCATGACGGGCTATTGGGCGAGATCTATGTGGTGGCCGTCGACCCGGACAACCACGGCACCGGGCTTGGTCGCGGGATCGTCGCCGCAGGCCTTCACCACATCGGTGCGGCAATATCGTCTGAGGCAATGCTGTACGTCGACGCATCGAACGAGGCCGCAGTGAACCTGTACACGAGGCTCGGAATGGGCGTTCACCATCGCGAGCGAGCCTGGGTCATGCAACTGGGATCATCTCGCGCGTGACCGGGCGATTTGCCGCATCCCGCGAGACACTGGCTGACCTACTCGACGGCGAACCGCGCTACCGAATCGACCAAGTGTGGGCTGCGCTGCATAGTCCTCGTCTTGATCCGTTTGAGTGGTCTGAGCTGCCCACTGCCATGCGCGCGATGATCGCTGAGCGCCTACCCACTCAGCTTGAGGCGGTGAGGGAATCCCACGCCGACGACGGGCAGACCGTGAAGACCCTGTGGCGCCTCGATGACGGGGGGCTCATCGAGTCGGTCCTCATGCACTATCCCGACCGTTCAACGCTGTGCGTGTCATCTCAGGTGGGTTGTGCGATGGGCTGCAGTTTCTGTGCCACCGGCCAAGCTGGCTTCACGCGTCACCTCACAACCGGCGAAATCGTCGAACAGGTCGCACGCGCCCGTGCGGCGGCACAGGCGACTGATCGTCGCCTCAGCAATGTCGTGTTCATGGGAATGGGCGAGCCACTGGCGAACGAACCAAATCTGTGGCCGGCAATCGAGACGATTCACCACGAGTACGGGCTGTCAGCACGCCACATCACGGTCTCCACGGTTGGAATGATCCCCGGAATCAGGCTCCTCGCTGAGCGTCCATTACCGGTCACACTGGCGGTATCGCTGCACGCTGCGGACGACACAACCCGTACCCGGTTGGTTCCCATCAACTCGCGCTACCCCATTGCGGACCTCATGGATGCGTGCCGGTACTACTTGGAAAAGCGTCGCCGACGCATCAGCTTCGAATGGGCCCTGATCGCTGGGGTCAACGACACACGGGAGCAGGCGGAAGCGCTTGCTGACCTATGTCGCCAACTGCGACCGATCGCTCACGTCAATTTGATTCCTTTGAACGACACACCGGGGTACCCGGTGCGCGGTTCGGCGCGGAGCGTCGTCGACAGTTTTCGTTCGACGCTTGAAGGACGTGGTGTCAGCGCCACCGTTCGCCGCACCCGTGGCGATGAGATTGCCGCGGCCTGCGGTCAGCTCGCAGCATCAGTGTCACCACCACGCCGTCGTTGATCGGGTGCGTCGACGCGCAGACGGTCGTCGGTGAGCTGGCGCAGCGCACTCAGTAGATTCGCATCGATTGGAATGGACCCATCGCGGATGCTGCGAGCAAGTTCAGTCTCATCGGCCACCGTGAGATCGCGAAGGACTGCGTCCCGCCGAGAAGTAATCGCAGAACCGTGCGCAATTTCTCGTCGCACCAGGTCGAGCACATGCGCAGCGACGCGACCGCGGTAAGCGATCGTCGCATCTGATCCGGTGACAACCTCAGAACGCAACCACTCGACGACTGCCTCCAGTAATTCGTCCATCGACGGAATGCCGACATTGTCGGAACTCATGCCGTCATCCAATCGATGAGCTCCATCTCGTTTTCGGTGACGCGCCGACCGATGACCGCCAGTTCGTGCGAGCGTCGGGCCCCGCTGCGGTGTGCCTCACATTGCCCAATACACATGACAGCCCACACAAATAGGCCAACCGCTCGGTGCCAAGAGAACACAGCGGCGTCCGGTACCACTCCACCACTGTCGCGATAGGCCGCAAAGAAAGTTGCGGTCGACGCCAGACCGCCAACTTCGCCAGGCCCTCCGAACCGCCATGGGGACAGCGTCATCCAAGCCAGATCAGCTACCGGGTCACCCCATCTGGCCAACTCCCAGTCGACGATCGCTGCGAGCCGTCCTTGCTGCACAATCCAGTTTCCAAGCCGGAGATCGCCGTGCACAACCGCAGGCTTCGCCGCCGCAGGCCGGGTGCGCTCCAACATCGTGGCCGCAGCCTCCAGAACGGGTCGCGACCAACCGCTTGCGTGGAGTCGCTCTATGTAAATCGTCAAGAGGTCAACTTCCTCAAGTCGCTGCGGACGCACGCAACGCGTGTGCAACGCAGCAGCGGCCGATCCGACATCACGAATCAGCGCCTCACATAAGTCTGTATCGAGTTCGCGCATGATGCGTCGCGGGACCGTGTCACCGGCAACATGGCGACTCACGAGAACTTGGCGATCATCGATCACAAACTGCCCGATGAGGGCCGGGACGGGCACCCCCGCGGCATGAGCATTACGGAGCACGTCGGCTTCGATCTCCATGTCGGCTTCCGATTGCGCTCGAGCTACTTGGATGACGACTGCTCGCGACGCATCACTGATGCCATCTGCCGTGAACGACACACGCGAGGCGCCACCGGTTAACGCGCGCAGGTTGCGCCAATCGACGTTGACGTCGCACATCTGCACAGCGCGTTGTGCGATTGAACGCTCCTGATCGTCCACCACTGTCTCAGTCTTTCATTCTTTGTTGCCGATGCTCATGGTTGTCGAGGTTCACGGTTGCTGATTGTCATGATTGCTGATGGTCATGGTTGCGATCGGCCACACCCGATCTGGGCAGCGTGGAAGGCCGCATGTGATGATGCTCGCATGCAGAGCACCGCAACGGCCCTCCGAATGACCTCAATGACAGTTGATCGAGGCCTCAACCGCATTTGCGGACCGATTGACCTCACAATCGGACGTGGCGAATTCTGGATCGTTCTCGGCCCGAACGGATCCGGAAAATCCACCCTGGCCGCCGTAGCCGCCATGCGGGGACATCCGACGACCGGCAGCATCGTGGTGCTCGGGGCTGAGCTAGGAAAAATCGACCTTCGAGTGCACCGACGCAGAGTCGGGTATCTCTCCGCTGCGCTCATCGACCAGGTTCGTCCTGACGCTGTCGCCACCGATGTCGTAATGACGGCACTCAACGATGCACTTGACCCGTGGTGGCACACCTACACCGAGAGCGATCGAGAGGCCGCACTCGCCGCCTTGGCCATATTCGGTGTGAAGGACCGTGCAGATCGAACCATCGGCACGATGTCCTCAGGTGAGATCCAAAGGTGCCTACTTGCTCGCTCAATCGTGACATCACCTGGTCTTGTTGTTCTTGATGAACCATCGGCACGCCTCGACCTCGGCGGTCGAGAAGGTCTGATCAGCGCGCTGTGTGAACTCCATTCCCACGACCCCAGCCGATCGGTGATCGAGGTGACTCATCACGTCGACGAGATTCCGCCCATCGCAACCCACGCTCTGGTCATGCACAGCGGTGTTGCCTTGGCATCCGGACCAATTGAGGAGGTCGTCACTGGCGACGTGCTCAGCAGCGCATTTGATGTGCAACTCAAGGTGACGCGCGACCAACTCGGCCGCTTCAGCGCGCGTCGCGACGAGCGACCTCGCTGATGAGTCCATTGCGGGCGTCGTCGACCACTGCATCGAGTACCCGTCCGAGTTGCTCTGGAATCCACCACCGCCCGTCATATTCCAAGGTTGCCAGCACATTGGTTCCCTCGGAGTCGGGGGTCATCCTCCACGACAGAGTCCAACTACCGTGACCCGGGCCCTCGTCTCGGCACACCGTCACCGTGCACCCACTATCGTTTGACGCCACAGTGGTCCGCATCACCAGGCGTTTTGACCGGGTGAATGGACCGAGACGGCCTGAGATCACAACCGCGGTTCGATCGTCGTCAACTGCCGTTGTCTCAGCGACCGCGGTGATCCACGACGGGTACATCGCGACATCAGCAACGACGTCGGTCACCATGTCCACAGATGCGGCGACGAATTGCTGAATCTGTCGTTGCATCAGCGTTCATCCAGCCCAAAGGCTCGGCCGAGAAGTGATCCTGGTGACGGTCGACGTCGCTGCACGACACGATCGTCGTCGGCACGATTGGTCGGCGCACTGCGCCCATCTGTCACATCGCCGGCTTCTGGCTCCGGCTCAGCGCCGTCATCAGGAGTCACCCCCGGCAACTTTTTTTGTGCCGCACGCTCAGATGCTGAGCGCCGTCTACGCTGACGCGGTCGCGTTGCCGATGAGTCGGCGTTATCCCGTGTTGCTTCTGCGGCCGCAATCTCGTCGGGACCGGGTCGAAACAGACGCCATGTCGGGTCACGCCGATCATCAATCACCCAGCCAGCCGGAACAGTGAGTCCGTCAGCGTGACGCTGGCACAACACACCCTCGGTTGCCTCGGGCTCGCCGTCGAGCGGGGTCATCCAAAAAATCAGATCTTCTGGCACCATCCGGTAGCGCATCGTGCCAATGGCGGCGCACCCTGGACGATCGCAGCGTCGTGACACACGATCAGAGTATCCGAGTGGGCGATACGGGCCTCGATCCCATGACCTCCACGGTGTGAACGTGGCGCTCTTCCAACTGAGCTAATCGCCCTCAGGCGCAACACGATACCGACTTGATCGTCATGCCCCACCGGTCACGGCCAAGCACAACCCGCGACCCGATTCGTTCTCCCACGCGTAGCGACTAGGAGCCACTGCCAATACGTCGGCGCGGACGGCAAACGGCGCACACGCGGTGTCGACCAGGGCATCAACAGCGTCATTACCGGGATACTCCGCATCGTCAGGGTTCAGCAATACGACACGGAGAACAAGCGCTGCCGGACGTGTCGGCACCGCATCGCCAAGCACTTCATCACAGTCACCGACATCAACACTGTCGATATTCCCGGGCCCATCCAAGAGGAAACAGTCCCCTTCATTGATGTCCCGGTACGACGTCCCATCACGCGATGCGGTTATGGCTGCGATCCCAGCGATTGCGGCGACCGCACCGATACCGACCATGAGTCGTAGGGCGCGCCCCGAGGTCATGGCATTTGGTCCACGCACACACGGCCGAGGCCGAGACGATCGAGGTACCCGTTATCACCTGCGCCGCAGCCAGAGTCCGTCGGCACGATAGCCCGGACTACGAACCGTGCCCCATCACTAGTGCATGGTTCCTCAATTGCGAATCCGGCGGCATCAACCCGAACGCAACTTCCGATCTGCAACACCCCATCGGGGCGCTCGGGATCCTCAGGGGTGGCAAACAAAGCACCCGCAATGACGATCAATGAACCCACCACCGCCAACCCTGCAACAAGACGCCACGGGAACCGGGCCGCGACGACCGGCGCGATTGGCCGTGCAGGCGGTTGGTCCGCAGGGGCGGCAGACATTGGCGGTCGCTCGTTGCGCCGTTGCAGCGCGGCATAGGCAGCATTTAGCTCGGCCATGTGGTCCGCAGCACGAGGATCGTGTCCTGCACGATCCGGATGAAGGCGTCGTGCTGCGGAGCGGTAGGCAGCACGAATCTCATCCTGGCTGGCCCCTGGTGCCACTCCGAGCACGTGGTGCGGGTCACGACCCATCAGTAGCCGCCGATCTGATCGACGACTCCGAGCAGATCTTCACCGTGCCGCAACCGTCGCACGTTTTCGCTGACCAATGGCCCAACGAGCGAAGGGATCATGTCGGCTGTATTACCCGTATGGGGCGTGATGATGACATTGTCACGACACCACAACGGATGGCCATCGACGAGAGGTTCCGGATCTGTGACGTCCAGCCCGGCCCCGCCGACATGGCCGGAATCAAGTGCTGACAACAGATCCGCGGTCACCACATGCGCCCCTCGACCAACGTTGATCACCACAGCGCCAGGCGACAGCAGGGCAAGTAGGTCCGCGTTCACAACACCGACTGTCGATGGCGTCAATGGACATGCCACGACCACGACATCGACACCAGTCACAGCAAGCTTGAGTTCCGATGCCGGATATGTGTGATCCGCACCGTTCACTTCAGAGCCGGTCGTATTGACGACGGCCGTCGCGCAGTTGAACGGCCCCAAGAGCCGAAGAAGGGATCGTGCGATGCCTCCACCACCAATCACCGTCACCGATGCACGATGAAGCGTCTGGCCCTCGCGATCGCTCCAACGATCCCGTCGTGCATAGCTCACCAGACGCCGCCGAAGCGCGAGCATCATGCCGAGCGCAAGCTCAGCAACCGGTTCAGCGAAGGCACCACGCGCACAGGTCCACAGTCGGCAGTCGTCGATGAGGTGCAGATATGCATCGACGCCCGTGGATGTCAACTGAACCCACGACGTGCCCGTATTCTCAAGAAGCAGTTCCAGCTGCCCCGGCTCATCACCACACCAGATGACACCATCAAGGCCGTGAGATGCTGCTGCAACGTCACCTCCCCCCGCTCGGACCGCCAGCTCGGCCCACTCCAGCGACGGAGCGACATGAACTCGAGGTGCTGACACCGAAGCGAAACTACCCGTCGTTCGAGTGGTCTGCGTGGTGCGGCGAGAGCTCTCTCAGTCACAGCAGGAGTCACGCCAGCCGCACCCCGCACACTTGAAGTGAGCGTGCTCGGCATGCAGTGCTCCACCGCACAGCGGACACTCGCTGAACGGGGCAAACCGGGTGCGGCACGACTCCGTCGCCTCTCCAGTGGGTGATGTGCGCACTGGCTGAGTGTGTTGCTCGCTCATCTATCCAGATTCGCACAACCACTATCTCATTCGTCGGACCCCGATAGGTTCGCTCGCGTGCCCGACACCACCCCCCGTCGCGGTTCTGCAGACGGCGCGCGCGCTGTCCTACGGAACCGCGCCTTTCGCGCCATTTTTGTTGGGGCCACCGTGTCAAACATCGGGACATGGATGCAGAACTTCACTCTGCCGGCCTACGTCGATGAGCGAACAGGGTCTGCGGGACTGGTTGGGCTGCTCGTCTTCGCGCAACTCGGGCCGCTTCTATTGCTGTCGGTGCCGGCGGGTGTTGTGGCGGACCGGGTGAACCGCACCCGGTTGGTGGTCGCCATGCAATGCACCATGCTCGCCCTGTCGCTGGTGCTCGCAGTGTTGGTCAGAGCAGAGTCCGCGCTGGTGTGGGTCTTCATCGTGCAATTGGGCATCGGTATTGCGAACACGGTTCAAGCACCAGCGTTCTCGTCGAGTCTTCCGATGCTGGTCACGCCCGAACAGTTGCCCGCCGCCGTGAGCTTGAACTCTGCGATGATCAACGGCAGTCGCATCATGGGCCCAGCACTCGCCGCTCTGGCCGCGGTCCTTGGTGCACAGCTATGGCAACTGTTCGCATTGAACGCGGTCACCTACCTCGTATTTATCGTGGCTCTTCGCTCGGTGGGGCTTCCGGCTCCACCAACGCGACGCTCAGCGGGACTTCGAGCGTTGACCGACGGGATTCGCCTAGCTGCGCAGCGGGCGATTCTCGGCCGGATTCTGGTGACGATGTTTTCGTTCTCGTTGCTGTGCCTGCCCTTCATCGGGTTGTTTCCGTCGGTGGCTCGTCTCAATTTCGGACTCGAGCCAGACGGAACGGCGTATCGGTTGTTGTACGTCGTGTGGGGTATTGGTGCGTTCGTGGGATCGCTCGCCGTTGGATCGATCCTGCACGGCCGCGATCGCCGGGATTTGATCCGCATCGGGTTCGCGGTTTTCGCTCTTTGCCTTGCGATTTTCGGCCTGACGTCATCACCTATGATCGCCTTTGCAATTGCGGGTGTGCTCGGCGCGTCCTATTTCATGACCGCGACGTTGCTCGTCACAGAGTTGCAGGTCAACCTGGCAGATACAGAGCGTGCGTCAGTGATGCCGCTGTGGTTCATGGTCTTCGGCGGAACGGTCCCCCTTGGCAATGTCATCGCCGGGCCCATCATGGACCACGTTGGGGCCCGCCCGGTGCTCATCTTTGGAGCTCTCGCCGCGGTGGCAATCGGCTACGTCGGCGACATTGCGCGTAGCGAACGCCTCGGGCAGGTCGTCACAACGCCCACCACTGGACCGTCACGGCAGATTTAAGGACGGAACGCAGAGATGATCTCGGCGGCCACTGTCTCGAGTTGGGCACTACGTGACGCTTTCACAATAATTCCGACCCGGCGCGACCCCGCTGTCAGCTCCCGCAGGGCGCCGATGACGTCCTCGACAGGTGGCTGCCCATATGCCGATGTTCCAACGGCGACCACATCAATTCCGCGCTGTGCAGCCTCGGCCGCGATGTTGCGATGTTGCTCGTCGCTGTCGGCGATTTCTGCCATGGCCCCAAGCACCGCCACTCGTCGATCCACATCCATGGATGCCAGCGCATCAAGTGCCGCCACCATCGACGTTGGATTTGCGTTGTAGGAGTCATCCACCACGATGCAGCGGCCAAGATCGACCGTACGCATGCGATGTGACGACAACGACACTGCCTCGACCGCTCCAAGACCGTCGAGGGACCCGGTGACGACACCACACACGGCAGCGGCGGCAAGGGTGTTCGACACCATATGGGCACCCGGAACCGGAATACGCAGCTCACTACTCCCCCACGGCGAACGCACGATGACCCTGTGGCAGCCGAGGTAATCAATGTCGAGGGTCTCAGCGCGAACATCTCCCCTGCTCCCGTACGTCACCACGTCGGCGGTTGTGAGAATGGCCATCGCCACTACCCGATCGTCATCTGAGTTCAGTACGGCGGTACCGGACGCGGGAAGTGCCCGGACGAGTTCTGCTTTAGCGGTCGCCACATAGTCGAGTCCGCCGAGCAGTTCGGTGTGCGCTGCACCGACCCGGGTCACCACCCCGATATCGGGATGCGCCACATCACAGAGTCGCGAAATCTGTCCGAGACCGCGCATGCCCATCTCGCAGAGAATCACGGGAATCCGATCCGGGGCGTTGACAATTGTCGAGGGCACACCGAGGTCGTTGTTCAGGCTGGCGACCGCCGCGTGCACGCCATGAGATGCCAATGCAGCCGCGACCAAGTCCTTCGTCGTGGTCTTGCCGACACTGCCCGTCACTCCAACAACGCATTGGGGGGCATGTCCATCGGTCGATCGCAACCAGCGAGCGAGCGCGCCGAATGCGTCGGTGGCCGATGTGACGTCGATTGCGGTCAGCGAGTCATAGCCGTGGCCGCGCTCGGTCAGGGTTGCCGCCGCACCACTCGTAACAGCATCAGCGATGAACTCATGGCCATCGCGCTCGGCTACGACGGGTACAAAGAGCATGCCGGTGGCGAGATCACGGGTGTCGAATGATGCACCATCGATATCGACATCAGGGCCGATCAGTCGCCCACCGGTGGCACGAGCGACGTCGGATGCACGAAAGCGCATGGCTGTGAAAGGTACCGTGCGGCGATGAGCTCTGGCACGGCATCGGGCGTATTCGCCGCTGATGAGATCCCAGGATCCGAGCTCGTCATCGTTGCTGGTGGCCGGTCGGCGGAACACGACGTATCACTCGTCAGCGGTGCTCACCTCTGGAGTGCCGCCGTCGAAGGTGGCGCCGATGTCACCGGCATTGGCATTTCACGCGATGGTGTGTGGCATCACATTGCATCTGACCATGGGCCGGAAACAGGAGCCCCCTTCGCAATCAATGGTCCCGAGATTGGCATCGGTGCGCTGGTGGCAGCGGCACAGCGAGGTGCAGTGGTCGTCCCCGCGCTCCATGGCCCACTCGGCGAGGATGGCACCTTCCAAGGAGCCTGCGAGGTGGCTGGAGTTGCCTATACGGGAGCGGGGGTTCTCGCCTCGGCACTGTGCATGAATAAGGCGGTTGCAAAACGGTTCTTAGCCGGAGCTGGGATACCCCAGACTCCCTTTGTTGTCGTCAACGGCAGCGACAGCATCGATACGGTTCGCGAACGATCGCAGCACCTCGGTTTTCCGCTGTTTGTGAAGCCGTCGAGCATGGGATCCTCTATCGGCGTGTCCAAAGTCGGTGACCAGGATGCACTGGCAGCCGCTGTTGCCCGCGCGGGGGCGTACGACGACTGCATCGTGATTGAACAGGCTGTGATCGGACGCGAAATCGAGATCGCGGTCCTCGGACGTCGCGACACCATGGTCTCCCGACCCGGCGAGATCCACGTCGGTGCGGAGTTCTACGACTACCACGACAAGTACACAGATGACCGGGCAACGGCTAGCGTGCCCGCAGATCTTCCAGCGGCGGTAGCCCAACGGGTGCACGAACTCGCTCTGGAAGTCACCAGTGTTCTCGGGTGCCGAGAAATGGCGCGCTGCGACATGTTCGTCACCGAAGACGGCGCTGTCTTGCTCAACGAGGTCAACACGATCCCTGGTTTTACGCCGATCTCCATGTACCCGAAGATGATGAACGACGTCGGCGTAAGCACGGTGCACATCTTGAACCGCCTTGTGGCCGACGCGCGTGCGCGACACGCACGTTCCCAACAGCGTTCAACTGCTCACGGCTGAATTCATCACCGCTGCGCGAACAAACGCGCGAACTTCACGCCGCAAGCGCCGAAGTCCGGCAATGCCGCCGCCCGGAGTCATCACGCCACGCGCCACCGGATCGGCTGCAATCCCCCCGATACAGGCGTACAACAGACCCACCATCACCGCAGGGTCGCCACGCCGGATTCGCCCCTGACCCATCTCTCGTTCCAGCACATCCACTGCAGCTTTGACGAGGGGCCGTAATCGACTCGTCACCGCATCGGACCTGTCAGACGGAAGGTGACGAAGATCGCGCAACACCCCGAGTAAATGCGGGCGACGCACGGCTGCGTCAAATACGGTCACAACGATGGTGTCCACCTGTGCCAGCGCATCCGTTGGCCCCTCAGCAATGGCGGCGAGGACCTCGGTCACAAGTTCATCGACAGTCACGTCGATCACGGTGTCGACAAGTGCAGCCCGGGAGCCGAACCAATACAGGACCGTCTGCTTGCGCACGCCAGCGGCAACGGCGATCTCATCAAGTGAGACATGGTCGATTCCCCGGGTGCCAAGCAGCTGCGCGGTGACAGCAACGATCTGCTGCGCTGTTGGGCTTGTGCGTCGCCCGGATCGCATCACGGTGGCCCCGGTCATCCCATGATGTGTAGCAGGTTCTCTACCAACTGGTAGAGAACCTGCTAGAACACTCCTGTGATCCCCGATCAATTGGCTGGCTCGACCATCGCCATCACCGGTGCAACCGGCTTTGTTGGTACCGCATTGGTCGAACGCCTCTTACGGTGCGTTCCCGATTGCCATCTGGTTCTGATTGTGCGCAACGGTCGACGTACGAATGCCCAACGGCGCACCGCTCGAGAGATTCTGTCCAACGACGCCTTCGATCGATTGCGTTCCGAACTGGCCGACGGCCCAGAGTCATTCGATGACATGTGCGCGCGGCGCATCACCACGCTTTCCGGCGATGTCGGCAGCGACGGCCTGGGCCTCGATGACGACGCACGTGCCATCTTTGCTCGCTGCGACACCATCATCCACTCCGCTGCAACGGTGTCGTTTGATTCACCGCTCGACTCTGCGGTGGAGATCAATCTCTTGGGCCCAACCCGGATCGCCACGCTGTGCCAGGACCTCGGGGTGACACCCCATCTGGTTGCTGTGTCAACGTGCTACGTCGCTGGCAACCGACGCGGTACCGCACCCGAGGACCTGGTGTCTGCGGGGCCATTTGGTATCGGCCTCGACTGGCGTGCCGAGGTCACAGCAGCGCGCCGGCTGAGATCAGACACCGAAGCAGCAAGTCGCGAACCGGATCGCCTCGCCGAAATCAGGCGACGCGCACATCGCGAACTCGGTCCTGCAGGCGCGCCGGCCCTCGCCGCCAAGGTTGAGCAGCTCCGCGAACGATGGGTTCGCGATCGCCTGGTAGAGGCAGGTCGTGCACGAGCTGCCAGTGTCGGCTGGCCCGATGCCTACGCCTTCACAAAAGCCCTTGGTGAACAGGCTCTTGTCGAGTCGTGCGGAGATCAGCCCGTCTCGATTGTGCGCCCCTCCATCATCGAGTCCGCCTGGGCTGAACCACGACCCGGGTGGATTCGCGGCTTCCGGATGGCGGAGCCGGTCATCATCTCGTACGCGCGCGGTCTGCTGCGCGAATTCCCCGGTGTCCCTGAAGGCACCATTGATGTCATTCCGGTCGACATCGTGGTCGCCGCCATCATCGCCGTCGCCGCCCGCGGGCCCGATGGGCCATTGGTCACCCAAGTCGCATCAGGGGGTGTCAACCCACTGCGTTATCGCGCAATGGTCGATGAGGTGGCCGCGTGGTTTGGAGAACACCCCCTCTATGACCAAAAAGGCCAACCCATCGTGGTGCCAGAGTGGCGGTTTCCGGGTCGCGGTCGAGTGCAAGGTCAACTTCGTCGGGCGCAGCGCGCACTTGGCGTCGCCGAGCGTGGATTACACGCACTTCCTCTGCGAGGCCGACAGGCGGAATGGTCCGCAGCCGTCGAAGCCCGTCGTTCGGACATCGACCGAGCGATGGAATACGTCGAGCTGTACGGCCTGTACACCGAATGCGAAGCGATCTACCAGGTCGACAATTTGATGTCGCTGTGGGAGTCCTTGGATTCTGACGATCAGGACGCATTTTGTTTTGACCCCAGAGTCGTTGACTGGCCGCACTACATCAGCCACATCCACCTTCCATCGGTCATCCAACATGCGCGCGTGCGTACGACCCCTGGACGTTCTCGCTCCACTGATCGATCGGCACGGCTGCGCTCACAGGTGCTTGCCCCGTCCAGGCATGTGGCAGCCTTCGATTTGGAGAACACCCTGATTGCATCGAATGTCGTGACCAGCTACAGCTGGCTCGCCACGCGCCGTCTCGATCCCGTTGATCGCGTTCGGTATGTCGCCAAGACCTTGGCCGAGGCCCCCGGACTTCTTCGGCTGGACCGGCGTGACCGCACCGACTTTCTTCGACACTTCTACCGTCGCTATCGCGATGCCCCGGTGGAACAGGTGGCACACGACACCGAGGAGATGCTCGGTCATCTGATCTTGGCCAATTGTTTTCCCGATGGGTTGCGACGCGTGCGTCAGCACCGGGCCGCGGGTCACCGTACCGTATTGATCACGGGCGCACTCGACTTCCACGTCGCCGGCCTCGCACCTCTCTTCGACGAAATCATTGCCGCGGAGATGACCGTTGACGGCGACCGATACACCGGCGAGATGGTGACCGTTCCCCCAACGGGAGAGGCTCGAGCACAACTCCTCGATGAGTACTGCCAACGCGAGGGTCTCGACCTTGCCGAGTGCGTTGCCTATGCCGACTCGTCATCAGATCTGCCTCTGCTCGAGGCCGTTGGATTTCCCGTGGCCGTCAACCCCGAAACACGCTTGGCGGCAATTGCTCGAACCCGTGGCTGGCTCGTTGAGGACTGGCGCCGGGTGAAAGGTGCACGTCGACCTCCCCTGCCATTGGGCCCGCTCAGCACGCCAATCAACACACGGGTGCGACGATGAAGGCATTGCGCATTCACGACCGTGATCGGCGTTTTGCGGCGTCGCGGCTTGGTTCTGTGCTTGGCTCGCCCAACGCGCGTGGCCGCGGGCCCCTCAGTCTCGACACATCCGCGTTTCAACAGGCCCCAACGACGGAATGGCAGGAACTCAAGGTCATGTTGTCGGGCATCTGTGGTTCCGACCTTGCGCTGATCGAGGGTCGGGCATCGGCCTATTTCGACCCCTGGGTGACCATGCCGTTTATTCCTGGTCACGAGATACTTGCTCGGACCGCAGAGGGACACCGTGTCGTCATCGACCCTGTCCTTGGGCACCAATGTCGTGGTCTACCGGTTCCCGACGACGTCAGCGCCCCGGCCGATGGCCACGACTACAGCCACATGGTCGGCGGGCAAATCGAGCCTGGTATCCAAACAGGATTTTGTTGCTCGGCAGGAGGAGGTTGGGCCGAACGACTGTGGGCTCATCCGTCACAGATGCACTCCGTGCCCGAGTCCTTCAGCGATGAGCAGGCCGTCTTGATCGAACCCGTGGCAGGAGCCGTCCACGCCGCACTCATCGCCCTGAGGTCACGCGATGAGGCCCCACTTCTCAGCGTGATTGGATTGGGGACAATTGGAATCTCGACAGTTGCGGCGCTTCGGCATTTCCGCCCAGACGCGCGCATTGTCGCTGCTGGCCGTTACCCACACCAGTTGGAGGCTGCCCGGCAGGTCGGTGCCGATGTTGTCACCCGTTTCGATGGTTTGGCACGAGCACTGCGTCGGCTCACGGGTACCGCCATGATCGGGCCAGACACAGGCGGTGGAGCGGACAGCACATTGGACTGTGTCGGTTCTGGTGACACCCTCCGCACCTCGATCGGCACCACTCGCCCTCGTGGTCGTGTGGTTGCTGTCGGTATGCCGGCGGAGGTCACGGTTGACCTCGCTCCGCTGTGGCACCGCGAAACTGAGCTGGTCGGTGCGTATACCTATGGCACCGAAGATGTGGCCGGTGTACGACGCCATAGTTTCGAACACGCAATTGACGTGATCTCCTCGTTCCCATCACCCTGGCTGCTGAGCGCGACCTATCCGCTCAACCGGCATCGTGACGCACTAGCTCATGCCGCCACCGCCGGTCGGCGTGGCACGTTCAAAATCGCCTTTGATCTTCGAGAGGAAAACTGATGCCACGTCCCGGATTCGTCCTCGATGTCGACCGCTCAACTCCACCGATGCTGTTCTGGCACGGCGAGCGCTTCAGTTTGGAGCGCCTCCCGGCCGATCGGTCACGGGTCATATATCCCGCCGAGCCTCACCCTGGTCTGCGCGATGTACGCGCGGAGATTCGACGGGCCATCGCCGAACCGCTGGATTCGGAGCCCCTTGCTGAACTCCTCAACCCAGACATGAAGCTCACCATCTGCTTCGACGATGTCAGCCTCTCCTTGCCGAAGATGCGTCGACCAGATGTCCGCCAGCTCATTGTTGAGGCCGTGCTGACCGAAGCCGCAGCCGCTGGCGTCGATGATGTGCACATCATCGCTGCACTGGGGCTACATCGCCGCATGCATGATCACGAATTGCGCCATGTGTTGGGCGATCGGGTGGTCGACTCATTCGCGTCGTCTGGGCATCTCTACCAGCACGATGCCGAAGATCCCGACAACCTGACGGTGATTGGCACCACTGATCATGGTGAGGTCGTGGAAATCAACCGTCGCGTCGCCGAAAGCGACCTTGTTGTCTACGCAAACGTCAACCAGGTCGCGATGGACGGTGGATGGAAGTCGCTCGTGACCGGTGTCGCGTCATACAGATGCCTGAGCCACCACCACAATCCGCAGTCTCTGGAGAACACGCGCAGCCTCATGGACCGTCACCACTCAGCGCTGCATCATTCGATTTGGCGGATGGGGTCGGTGTTGCGCGACCATGGCCCTCGCGTTTTTCAGATCGAGACCACAATCAATACCGACGCATTTCCAAGTCCCTTTGATTTCCTATCCAAGCGCGAGTGGGAATGGACTGCGCGTGACCGCGCCAGTTACCTCGCGACATCCAAAAGCCTCGATCGGACACCAACACGTATTTCCCGGCGCATTTTCCACTCGATCAAGGCGCCATACGCGGTCACTGGTGTGAACGCAGGTTTCACCGAGACGGTGCACGAACGAACCCTTGCTGAGGTGTATCGCCAGCATGTTGTCGAAGTCGAGGGGCAGACCGACATCTTGACGATGGGCATTCCCTTCATCTGCCCGTACAACCCTGACTCGGTCATGAACCCGATCCTGGTCATGTGTATGGGACTGGGCTACATGTTCAACATGTACCGCGGTCGGCCACTCGTTCGTGAGGGCGGAGTCATCATCATGACGCACCCGACGTATCGCGAATTCGACCCGGCGCACCATCCGTCGTATATCGACTTCTTCGACGAAGTACTCGCCGACACGACTGACCCCCATGAGATGTCCGTGAAATGGGAGCGCAAATACGCCGAGGATGAGTGGTACCGGCATCTCTACCGCACGCAGAACGCTTACCACGGTGTGCACCCGTTCTATGCGTGGTACTGGGGTGCACACGGCCGAGCATGGGCATCACGGGTCATCATCGTTGGTGGCCACCCCGACACCGTTCGGCGGCTCGGATTCACGCCGGCATCCACGATGACCGACGCGTTCGAGCTGGCTTCGGATGTGGTCGGAACCCGCCCCACGATCACCCACCTGCATGTCCCGTCGGTCCTCGTTGCCGATGTGAGGTAGTTCGTGACACCTGATCGTTTCCAGTTACAGCGTGTGCTCGGCACGACTGAGCGCGCGGTGCGCTTCGCCATGAAGCCCCTTGCGGGTATGGGCTTTCCTCTGCGCGCGCCGACCACTCCGCGCGGGGTCATCGTTCCCGATCAACCCGACACTCTTGGAGCCGCGTACGACACGGAGTGGGCGCGACGTCCTGTCGCCACAATTTCCAGATCTCTTATCGTGAACGGCCCCTTACGACTTGCCGTTGGGGTTCTCACGCGTCCGCGTGTCAGCGGACTCGATCGCCTCAGCGCTCTGGAGAACGGTGACGACACCATGCCGGTGGTATTTGCTGCGAACCACGAGAGCCACCTAGACACCGCAATTCTGATTCACGCAATACCTCGTTGCTGGCGCCGAGAGCTCGTCGTGGCTGCAGCCGCTGATTATTTCTTTGATCGCCGATGGAAGGCGGCGTCGGCTTCGCTGGCATTGAACGCCGTGCCAATCGATCGTCACCAGACAGGTCGGCGATCGGCAGAGACATTCAGAGGTCTCCTCGACGACGGATACAGCATTTTGATCTATCCAGAGGGTGGACGGTCACCCGATGGCTGGGCACAGGAGTTTCGGGGCGGCGCGGCCTATCTTGCCCAGCGCGCAGGAGCACCGATTATCCCGATCTATCTCGAAGGCTCGGGGGCGATCTGGGGTAAAGGCGCTCGCCGCTTTGTGCCCGGGCGCACACAGGTTGTGTTCGGAGAACCGATCATGCCGGATGCCGACATGTCATCGCGCAAGGTCGCTGCTCGTCTCGGGAGCGATGTGGCCCGTTTGGCCGACGAGGCGACATCGTCATGGTGGGAAGCGACACAGCGATTCGCGCGCGGGTCAACGCCTTCGCTCAGCGGCCCCGAGACCACCTCGTGGCGACGATCATGGGCGTTGCATGAACGGCGTCGACGCACGAAGTCCGGTCGGCCCCGGCCGCGTCCCGAATGGCCACACCTCAGTTGATCTTCCGACAGGACTAGACGGTCAGCAGTCCCCGACCGGAATGGTGAGCGTGCCGCCCAGAATGAAACTGGTGTATGTGGCATTGGTCGCGTTGGCGCGAGCAAGATCTGCGATTGTGACCCCGTACTGTTCGGCCACAACCGTTGGGTTGTCGCCCTCGACGATCGTGTGCTCCAGGCTGGTGCACTCCCCTGCTTGAGCTGTGCCATCTGTCGCGGCGGCGGTGCTGAGCCCACCCGGCATGATCGCGCCGGCGGGAATGATCACTGTTCCGCCGATAATGAAACTGGAGTAATCGGGATTTGTGGCGTTGGCCTCGGCCAGACGAGACAGCGAGATGCTGAACAGATCAGCCACATATGACGGGTTGTCATTCGACTGAATCGTGTACTCGTACGCCTCGGCAATCTGACCGGGGATTGTCGTCGTTGTCGGCGGCAGAGTGGTCGTGGTGGTGGTCACCAATTCTTTGACCACATACGACGTCGGCTGAATCTGTGCGACGGTCCCCGTCGACGCCTCGTCGACCTCGCCGCATCCAACCGCCGACAACGTCACACCACCAAGAACCGCAACGGCAAGAATTGTCCGTCGTGATCTCATTTCCACGATGTTAGGCCGAGCCACATCGCCACTGCCGTCACCTCGCCATCGCCTCATGTGAGCGGCCGGTCGGTCGGCCCGATGGGACGCGGAAGCCGTGTGGCCCCCATCAAGTACTCGTCGACTGCCGCAGCAGCGGCGCGGCCTTCAGCAATCGCCCACACAATGAGGCTCTGGCCACGACCCATATCACCCGCCACGAACACACTGTCGACATTGCTCATGTATCGATCATCACGTGCAATATTGCCGCGCTGGTCATAGTCAACTCCCAAAGTCTCGAGCCAGGACCCACGCTCCGGGCCCACAAAACCCAGCGCCAAAAAGACGTAGTCCGCGGGGATATCGCGCTCGGTTCCCTCCACGGCCCGGAACGAACCATCGACAAACTCAACATCGACAACGCGAAGCGCGGACACTCGGCCATTGCCGTCGTCGATGAAGGATTCGGTGCTGATGCTGTACACCCGGTCTCCCCCTTCTTCGTGCGCTGATGAGACGCGATGCACCATTGCGTATTGCGGCCACGGATTTCCCTCACTCCGTTCTTGCGGAGGATGAGGCATGATCTCTAACTGCGTGACCGAGGCCGCACCCTGACGATGCGCAGTGCCCAAACAATCGGCACCGGTATCGCCACCACCGATGATCACGACATGCGCGCCGCGCACATCAATCGGTGATGATTCGCTATCGCCCAACTGCACGCGATTTGCCAGCGGTAGGTATTCCATCGCCTGATGAATCCCTGATAGCTCGCGCCCTGGCACATCGAGATCACGCCACGCAGTGGCGCCCGCGGCCAGCACGATCGCGTCATTGTTCGCACGAAGAACGTCGATGTCGACGTTCTCTCCAACGGCAGCCGATGTTCGGAACTGCGTCCCCTCGGCCACCATCTGCTCGAGGCGACGGTCGATATGACGCTTCTCCATCTTGAACTCGGGGATGCCGTAGCGCAACAGCCCTCCGATGCGGTCGGCACGTTCGAGAACTGTGACATCGTGACCCGCTCGTGTGAGTTGTTGCGCGGCGGCGAGGCCAGCGGGGCCCGAGCCGATGACGCTCACCCGACGTCCGGTTCGCACGGTTGGTATCTGGGGAGTGACCCAGCCCTCGTCAAATGCACGATCGATGATTTCGACCTCCACCTGCTTGATCGTGACGGCGGGTTGGTTGATCCCCAAAACACACGCAGATTCGCAGGGCGCCGGACAGAGACGGCCGGTGAATTCCGGAAAGTTATTCGTCGCATGCAGCCGATCGATGGCTTCGCGCCATCGATCTCGATACACCAGGTCATTCCAGTCGGGTATCAGATTGCCAAGAGGACAGCCGTTGTTGCAGAAAGGAATGCCACAGTCCATGCACCGGCCTGCTTGTTCTTGAAGTTTCTCGTGCGGGAAATCCTCGTAGACCTCCTTCCAATCGCGCAGACGCACCGGCACCGGTCGCCGCTCCGGCAGGGTTCGCCCCCACTTCATGAAACCTGTCGGTTCACCCACGTGCCGCCTCCATCACTCGGTCCAAGGTCGACTCTTCATCGAGACCTTCGTCTTGGGCTTGGGCCATCACCGTCAGCACACGTCGGAAGTCGCGTGGCATCACCTTCGTCATCCGGTTCACCAGCCCATCTCTGTCGCCGAGAAGTTCACGCGCGATGGCCGAATCAGTAAGTTCGAGGTGTCGCTCGACGAGGGAGACCACAGTGTTCCGGTCGTCCTCATCGAGTTCTTCAATCTCGACCATCTCAGGATTGATGGAGTCGAGATCACCATCGAGCAGATACGCGATGCCACCCGACATGCCTGCACCGAAGTTTCGGCCCGTTGGTCCCAAAATGACGGCGACGCCTCCGGTCATGTATTCGCAGCCATGGTCGCCGATGCCTTCCACCACAGCTGTGACACCGGAGTTCCGCACGCAGAATCGTTCACCGACCAGACCACTCAGGAACATCTCACCTCCGGTTGCCCCGTAGCCGATCACGTTGCCCGCGATCACCTGTTCATGGGCGGCGAACGGAGAACTCTCAGGTGGACGAACAACTATTCGCCCCCCAGAGAGGCCCTTGCCGACATAGTCGTTGGCATCACCAACGAGTTCGAGAGTGACCCCCGCGGGAACGAATGCCCCAAAACTCTGCCCAGCGGAACCGTTGAAGGTGATGTGAATTGTTCCATCGGGAAGTCCGGTACCGCGATGAACCTTGGTGATCTCATGACCGAGCATCGTGCCGACCGTGCGGTGCACATTGCGGATGGGAACATCTATTCTCACCGGTGTCTTGTTCGCGATCGCCTCGGCCGATGCGGCGATTAACTGCTGATCAAGCGCCTCGCCAAGGCCGTGGTCTTGAAGTTCGACACAGTGACCAATCTGGTTGTACGGGTTTGCAACGGTTGCAAGGATCGGCGAGATGTCGAGACCTGCGGCCTTCCAATGTTCCACAGCGGGTGCCACATCTAGGGCCTCGACATGGCCAATCATCTCGTCCAGAGTTGCAAACCCAAGTTCTGCCATGTACTCGCGGACCTCTTCAGCAATGAACTCAAAGAAGTTCACGACGAACTCGGGCGTGCCACTGAACCTGCGTCGCAACTCGGGATTCTGCGTCGCGATACCAACGGGGCAGGTATCGAGGTGGCAGACCCGCATCATCACGCAGCCCGACACCACCAACGGCGCTGTTGCAAAGCCGAATTCCTCTGCACCGAGCAAGGCCGCGATCACCACATCGCGACCCGTCTTCATCTGGCCGTCGGTCTGGACGACGATACGATCACGCAGACCGTTGAGAACAAGGGTCTGCTGCGTTTCGGCAAGGCCAAGTTCCCACGGGCCGCCGGCATGCTTGAGCGACGTCAGCGGTGACGCCCCCGTGCCGCCATCATGCCCGCTGATGAGCACCACATCGGCCTTGGCTTTCGCTACCCCGGCCGCAACGGTGCCAACCCCGACCTCGGCTACAAGTTTTACATGTACCCGAGCGGACGGATTCGCGTTCTTCAGGTCGTGGATGAGCTGCTTGAGGTCTTCGATCGAATAGATGTCGTGGTGGGGCGGGGGGCTGATGAGACCAACACCCGGGGTGGAGTGTCGGGTCGATGCGATCCACGGGTACACCTTGTGGCCGGGAAGTTGTCCACCCTCACCAGGCTTCGCCCCTTGGGCCATTTTGATCTGGATGTCATCGGAGTTGGTCAGGTACTCCGCGGTAACACCGAATCGGCCGGACGCCACCTGTTTGATCGATGAACGTCGTTCGGCGTCATACAGCCTCTCGGCATCCTCGCCGCCCTCGCCTGTGTTGGACTTGCCACCGATGCGATTCATGGCGACCGCGAGTGTCTCGTGGGCTTCGGCCGAAATGCTGCCGTACGACATCGCACCAGTCGAGAACCGGGCCATGATGGCTGCGGCCGGCTCGACCTCATCGATACTGATCGGCGGTCGTTCACTGGCGAAACTGAACAGGCCGCGAAGCGTCGCCAGGCGGCCACTCTGGTCGTCCACTCGGGAGGTGTACTCCTTGAAGATGTCGTAGCGGCCAGCCCGCGTCGCGTGCTGCAGCTTGAAGACGGTCTCGGGATTGAAAAGGTGATACTCCCCTTCTCGACGCCATTGATATTCACCGCCTACTTCGAGCCGGCGATGCGCGCGTTCCTCGGGACGCTCGGGGTGAGCATCAGCGTGGCGCCGTCGGACGGCCTCAGCGATCTCACCAATACCAATACCTTCGATCCGGCTGACGGTGCCAGTGAAATGACGGTCCACAACCTGTGAGCTCAAGCCAATTGCTTCAAATATTTGCGCCCCGGTGTAACTCGCGACGGTCGATACCCCCATCTTCGACATCACCTTAACGACGCCTTTTCCGCAGGCCTTGATGTAGTTGCGGATGGCCACCGAGGGCTCAATATCCGACATCGAGTAGAGCCCGGCATCGATGAGATCTTCAATCGACTCGAAGGCGAGGTACGGGTTCACCGCTCCGGCTCCAAATCCGATTAGCAATGCCATGTGGTGGATCTCACGAGCGTCACCGGCCTCAACGACGAGACCACACTGCGTCCGCTGCCGAGTCCTTACGAGGTGGTGATGAACGCTTGACGTCAACAACAGCGAAGGAATTGGAGCGAGATCCGCATCGGCATTTCGGTCTGACAGCACAATGATCCGTGAACCCGCGTCAATAGCGGCACTGACCTCGGCGAAGATCTCCTCGAGGCGAGCTTCCAGCGTGTCGCCTCCACCCGTCACTGGATAGAGGCCTCGAACGACATGAGCACGGAATTCATCGTGACCGCCCTCATCCGCGGCATGGATGATCTTTGCCAACTCGTCATTGTCGAGAATCGGGAATGGCAGAGTGAGCTGGCGACAACTCTCTGGGCCTGGCGCCAACAGATTTGCTTCGGGTCCCACACTTGAGCCCACCGCCGTCACCACCTCTTCTCGAATGGCATCGAGCGGAGGATTTGTCACCTGTGCGAACAACTGCTGGAAGTAGTCGAATAAAAGCCGCGGCCGATCGCTGAGAACCGCTAGCGGTGTGTCGGTGCCCATAGATCCGATCGGCTCTGCGCCCGTACGCGCCATGGGAGCGAGAATGATCTTCAGTTCCTCGTCGGTGTAGCCAAACATCTGTTGGCGGCGGAGCACACTGTCATGCGAATAGACCCGATGCTCTCGGTCTGGCAGTTGGATCAACGACACGTTGCCATCACGGAGCCAATCGCCGTAGGGGTGCTCCGCTGCCAGCGCATCCTTGATCTCGTCGTCGCCGACGATGCGACCCTCGGTCGTATCGATCAAGAACATGCGTCCGGGCTGTAGGCGCCCCTTGGCGATCACGCGCTCAGGCTCTACATCCATCACGCCAACCTCGGAGGCCATGACCACGATGTCGTCGGCGGTGACCCAGTAGCGACTCGGCCGAAGACCATTGCGGTCGAGTACCGCTCCGATGATGTCGCCGTCGGTGAACGTGACGCTTGCGGGTCCGTCCCAGGGCTCCATCATCGCTGCGTGGAACCGGTAGAAGTCACGACGCGCCGGATCCATTGAGGTGTTGTTCTCCCAAGCCTCGGGGATCATCATCAGCACAGCGTGATGTAACGGACGGCCACCGAGGTGCAGAAGCTCAAGAACTTCATCAAATCGAGCAGTGTCCGACCCGCCCTCGGTGCAGATCGGGAACGCCGCTGACAGCCCCGGAATCAGCTCAGAATCCAGCAGCGCTTCACGCGCCCGCATCCAGTTCTGGTTTCCCTGCACCGTGTTGATCTCGCCGTTGTGCGCCACATATCGATACGGATGCGCGAGAGGCCACGACGGGAACGTGTTCGTCGAAAAGCGCGAATGCACCAGCAGCAGGGCGCTCTCGATTCGCTCGTCCGTGAGGTCTCCGAAGAACAACTCCAACTGTGGCGTCGTCAACATGCCTTTGTAGACGATGGTGCGCGACGACAGTGATGGCAGGTACACCCCGTCGGCTGCGAGTTCGTGCTCGCACCTTTTCCGGGCGACGTAGACCGCGCGGTCAAGATCAATGCCGGCGCGCCGATCGGCTGTGGCAACGAAAATCTGTTGAATCGACGGCTGGGCCTCGCGGGCAGTTGCTCCGAGACATGACGGATCGATGGGAACATCACGCCACCCAAGGACTTCCACCATGTGCTCCGCGAAGATGGTCTCCATCGATGCTTGCACGCGTGACCGTTCCCCGGCGTCGGTTGGGCAAAAAACCAAGCCAGTGGCGTATTCACGAGCTGCTGGCAACTCGAAGTCGACCACCGCTCGATACAGCCGATCGGGTACCTGTATCAAGATGCCGGCACCATCTCCGGTGTCGGGTTCGGCACCGGTGGCACCGCGATGCTCGAGATTGGTGAGTGCAGTGAGACCAGTGCGGACTAGGTCATGGCTCGCAACGCCACGAAGGTGCGCCACGAATGATACACCACACGCATCGTGTTCAAAGGCGGGGTCATAGAGCCCGGTTTGGGACGGAGTGTTGGTCATCGTGGGTCCTCAATCGCTCGAGATGGGACTGGGACGACACTGGCCCAGGACTCACATATTACGGGCAAACGCCTCCGGCGCCCATGTTGTTCACTTGTGCATTGGTGCTGTTCGTCACGCGGGATCAGCGAATACCGCTGGCCGGTCCTCAAGGTTCGCCCGAATCGCTTCGGTCTGATTCGGAGTACCGATAAGGCCATGCACCTCTGTGCGCTCCATGGCGAACTGCTCCGCAGGTGAGCGATTCAAAGCCCCGCCGAGCAGACGCTTCGCGGCTCGCAGCGCATCGGGGTTACGTTCAGCAATCGACGAGGCGATGTCGCGAGCCGCCGTGAGCGGCTCGTCATTGAGACGCGTTACCAACCCGAGTTGGGCACCTTCTCGCGCGTCAAACACCCGTCCCGTAAACGTCAACTCGCGTGCAACGTCATCGCCGACAAGACGCGGCAAGAAATAAGTCCCCGTCATATCAGGGATGATTCCCCAGTGGATCTCCCTGACGGACAACTTGGTGTCGGGGTGCGCTACGCGGATATCCGCCCCGAGGGCGATTTGCAGCCCACCACCCAATGCGTGGCCATGCAACGCTGCAATTACTGGCACCTGCACCTCTTGCCACACCCAGCACACCTGCTGGCCCAGATGAGTGAGACCACTATCGGTGAGCCGACCAGGGTTACCGGTGCCTCCGCCATCTCCGTCACCCATCATTGCGGCGAATCCACTGAAGTCGAGCCCTGCGCAGAACGAGGCACCTTCACCCGTCAGAATCACCGCGCGGATAGAGTGATCGGTGGCGACCTGCGCGCCAGCAGCCGCGATCGCGCTGAACTGCTCACCGTCGAGTGCATTGCGCTTTTCGGGCCTATTGAAGACCACGGTTGCGATGTGATCTTCGACGGTGACGACAACACGTTCTTTGCTCATGCGCCGAGTCTCCCATGCACCGCACCACAGGAACGACCCGCAGATGGGATGCTGCCAGATGCCACGATTCGTGCCGAGCGGGCCGCACCCGTGACACTTTGGGTATGGCTGACCACTTGAACCTCTCCGCTGATGACGTCTTGATGACCACCCGCAGTGTGCGCAAGCGCCTCGATTTTGATCGCCCTGTTCCCGACGACGTCATCATGGACGCGCTTGACATTGCGCTTCAGTCACCGACGGGGTCCAATCGGCAGGGCTGGCAATGGGTTTTCATCGACGATCAGGCCACCAAGGACCGGATCTGCGAGGTGTACGCGCGCAACTTTGCAACCTACAGATCCATGCCACGAGCCACCTACGCCGAGGACGATCCGCGCACCCTCGCTGCTGACCGTGTTGTCGATTCGGCGCAGTATCTGGCCGACAACTTTGCGAAGTCCCCGGTGGTACTCATTCCCTGCCTCGAGGGGAAACCAGATGCCGCAACATCGGGAGCTTTCTGGGGGTCGCTCCTTCCAGCGGTGTGGAGTTTCATGTTGGCGTTACGGCCTCGTGGTCTCGGATCGGCATGGACCACGCTGCACCTCATTAACGGAGGCGAACAAGAGGTTGCCGACATCGTTGGCATTCCCTTCGACACATATAGCCAGGGCGGCCTATTCCCAATCGCGTACACGATCGGTACCGACTTCAAGCCAGCGAGTCGGCTACCGGCCCGCGAGGTGAGCCACTGGAATCGCTGGGGACAGCGCTCGCGCTAGGCCGACATTGTTTCGGCCAACTACCAAGGATCGCTCGTCGCTAGTGTTGAGCGCATGACAGTCGGTTCTCGCACCCCTCTCGACCTTGTCCGCGGCGTCTACGCCACACTCCCCGAAAGGGTTGCCATTGGACGGCGACGCTTGGAGCGTCCGTTGACGTTGGCCGAGAAGATCCTCATCAACCATCTCGATGATCCCGAAGGCCAGGATCTCGTGCGGGGTGAGAGCTACGCCGACCTGCGCCCCGACCGAGTCGCAATGCAGGACGCCACTGCACAGATGGCGCTTCTGCAATTCATGACCGCTGGGTTGAACGAAGCAGCCGTGCCCTCGACCGTCCACTGTGATCACCTCATCCAAGCCAAGGTCGGTGCGGCCATCGATCTCGGAGTCGCTGTCGACACGAACCGTGAGGTCTATGACTTCTTGCGCAGCGTCTCCGCGCGGTACCGCATCGGTTTCTGGGGGCCGGGCTCGGGCATCATCCACCAGGTCGTATTGGAGAACTACGCATTCCCCGGCGGCATGATGATCGGCACCGACTCGCATACGCCGAACGCTGGTGGGCTCGGCATGATCGCCATTGGTGTCGGCGGCGCCGATGCGGTTGACGTCATGACCGGATTTGCCTGGAATGTGCGGTGGCCGAAGGTGATCGGCGTTCGCTTGACCGGTTCGTTGAGTGGGTGGGCCTCGCCCAAGGACGTCATTTTGGAAGTCGCCCGTCGACTCACGGTGGAGGGCGGCACCGGAGCAATCGTCGAGTACCACGGACCCGGTGCGGACTCAATTTCGGCAACGGGTAAGGCAACGATCTGCAACATGGGTGCGGAGATCGGTGCCACCACATCACTTTTTGGCTACGACGCCGAAATGTCGGCCTATCTCGTCGCCACGGGTCGATCCGATCTCGCGGACGCCGCCGATGCGGTCGCCGACGATCTCCGCGCGGACGAGGGTGCGCTCTACGACGAACTCATCGAGATTGATCTGGATTCGCTCACGCCATTGATCAACGGCCCACACTCACCTGATCGCGCGCATCGCGCTGGCAGTGACATCGCCGCTGCCGCCCAGGAGAACAACTGGCCAACTCAGGTGTCAGCCGCTCTCATCGGTTCGTGCACGAACTCCTCCTATGAGGACATCACCAGGGCCGCATCGATCGCGCGCCAAGCTGCTGCTGCGGGCATCACGGCATCGTGTGAGCTGCTCATCACCCCCGGCTCGGAGCAGACACGCGCAACGATCGAACGCGACGGACTCTTGGCGGACCTCGAAGCCGTCGGTGCCACTGTGTTGGCGAACGCGTGCGGCCCATGCATCGGCCAGTGGTCACGTCCAGAATCGGTCACCGGGGTGCCGAACACCATCGTGAACTCGTTCAACCGCAACTTCCCGAAGCGCAACGACGGGTCAGCCAACACGCTGTCGTTCGTCACGTCCCCTGACACCGTGATGGCGATCGCTCTATCGGGTCGACTGGACTTTGATCCAACCTCCGAACCGCTCATCGCGCCCGATGGTTCCGAAGTGTGGCTCGACGCGCCGCAGGGAACCGTGCTGCCCGACAACGGCTTCGACCCGGGCGAAGACACCTTCACGGCACCACCGGAAGATTCCTCCGGCGTCGACGTTGCTGTGAGCCCGACGAGTGATCGACTCCAACTTCTGTCGCCCTTTGCCCCGTGGGACGGTCACGACATGTTGGACCTGCCGATTCTGATGAAAGCCGCCGGAAAGTGCACCACCGATCACATTTCGGCGGCGGGTCCATGGCTGAAATATCGCGGCCATCTCGAGAACATCTCCGGCAACCTCTTCGCCGGTGCCGTGAATGCGTTTGACTCCGAGGTTGGTGTCGGGCTCGATATCACCGATGGAGAGCGTCGCACCTATCCGGAGATTGCACGCCGCTACCACGAGGCCAATATCCGGTGGGTGGCCATTGGGGATCGCAACTATGGCGAGGGGTCCTCACGCGAACACGCCGCGATGGAACCACGATTCCGCAACGGTGTCGCTGTCCTCGCACGGTCATTCGCTCGGATTCACGAGACAAACCTCAAGAAGCAGGGGATGCTGCCGTTGACCTTTGCCCATCCCGATGACTACGACGGTATTGGCGAACACGACCGCATCAGCATCGTGAATCTACCGCCAGTTCCGGGCCAGCCCGTGACCGTCATTATCACGTCGCCTGATGGGAACCAGCGCGAGATCACCACCCTACACACCTTCAGCGAGGATCAGGTTGAGTGGTTCACGGCCGGATCGGCTCTCAACATCGTGCGCGAACGCGTGTCGCAGGCCTGATGGACATCACAGAGGCGCTCCGAACCACCGCCGCCGTCCGCGATTTCACGGGTGAACCCGTCGACGATGCCACCGTTGCAGCGATCCTCGATGACGCTCGGTTCGCGCCGTCAGGTGGAAACCGGCAGCCATGGCGCGTCGCTGTGGTGCGGTCACAAGACACCATGCAGCGTTTCGCTGAAGTCACTCGGCCAATCTGGGATGCGTACATGGCCACGGGTGAACAGGGTCGCGTTCCATTCAATGTGATCGACGGAGCCCCACCTGAGGATCACGCCACCGGGTATCCGAATCCCCTGCTCGATGCACCCGAACGCACCGGGGTTGTGCTGGCCATCGCTGCTGACCTTCGTCGCGTTGCGGCGGTGGATGCCGACGCCGATCGCCTCCCGATGGCGGGAGGCGGTTCGGTCTTTCCATTTTGCTGGTCCATCTTGCTGAGTGCTCGGTCGCGCGGGGTGGGTGGAGTTCTCACCACGTTCATGTCGCGAGCCGAACAAGAGGTGGCCGGCGAGTTGGGATTGCCTCCCGAACATGCGCTCTGCGCACTGATCTACTTGGGAGTCCCCACCCGGATTGTTACGCGACTTCGCCGCGAACCAGTCGCAGCGTTCGCATCACACGAAACATTCGATGGGCCGACATTCGGGGACTGACGCGCAGGAGTAGCGCGGAGACTCCGATCAGTAGAACAGCCGAGACGGCGTCGAGCCACCAGTGGTTCGCTGTGGCCAGAATCGACAGCAGCATGGCCACGGGATGAAGGGCGAGCAACCATCGGCCTCGCCACTGAACGCTGGAGATGACCGCACCTGCACACAGCACCGCCCACCCAAAGTGGAGCGAGGGCATCGCGGCGATCTGGTTGGCCGCACCCTGGAGCACGTCACTTGGATAGATGTTGGGGCCGTGACTATGCATGGTGTCCACAAACCCAGGAAGCAACCGCGGTGGCGCTAGGGGGTACACAACATGCACGACGAGCGCCGTTCCGGTAGTGAGAGCCATGAGATTACGAAATGGCCGGTAGCGATCAGGCCGCCACACCAAGAGCCACAGGAGAGTGCCGACCGCAACCGGAAAATGGAACCAGATGTAGTAGTGGTTAAGCATCGTGACCAAAGCGTCGTGGGAGAGAATCCATCGCTGAAGGTCATCTTCAACCAGCAGACCAAGCATTGACTCCACGCCGATCACATCCGCCGCGTTCTCGAATGCGATGGCGAGATCATCGCGCCGGAAGCCCCTGACAACTCGGTAGATACCGAAAAGTGCTGCGACAACGGCGAATTCGACCACGAGGCGGTACCCCAGCGTCCGGGCCGTCCAGGCCACGCCCGTTCGAGACGGGGTCGACATTGTGACATCGGTCATGAGAGCCAAGAGCGTACAGACAGTTGGGTGTGGACGCCAGTGGATTATAGGGAAACGCCCCGATTGCTCGGGGCGTCTCGACCTGGGATACCGGAGGGGGGATCCGGTTCCCGCAGACCTCACACTTGGGGGGGATGTGATGTCTGCTGTGTTTGTGAAAGTATGCACGTTCCGTCGTGCATCTCGCAAGCCGAAATTACCGATAGTTGATATCGTTTCCAGAGATGGATTTGCGCCAACTGACGACTCTGGTCGCTATCGCCGAACATGGAAGCTTCTCGTCAGCCGCGCGAGCCCTGTACACGGTCCAGTCAAATGTCTCGGCCCATATCGCGAAACTTGAACGCACGCTCGGAGTCAGCCTTGTAGAACGGACGACCGGGCGGCTTACCGAAGAAGGGCAACGAGTCGTCGACGGCGCCCGGCGAATCCTGAACGAGTTGGACGACATCCGTTCGGACATCACAAGCGCCGACACCGACGTCGCCGGTGACGCCCGCATCGGTGTGATCGGAACCGTTGCCAGGTGGTTAATGGCCCCCCTGCTGAACCGTGTCGCGGCCGAGCATCCGCGAGTTCATCCGATTATCAGTGAGGGAAGCACGTCCGCGCTCATTCCGAATGTTGTCAGTGGTCATCTCCATGCCGCGCTCGTTCACCTCCCACTCGACGAAGCCGACCTTGATGTTCGACCGTTGTTCGAAGAAGAGTTGGTACTGCTGATACCCCCATCGCACCAGCTCGCTGATCGTCCTCCCACACAGTTATCAGACCTCGATGGTGTCCCCCTATTACTCCCCCCGCGTGGTTCGGCGTTACGACGTGTTCTCGAACGAGCAGCCGCGGATGCCGATATCGGGCTGGTTGCCATGAGCGAAATCGACGGAGTGCGATTGCTCGCGGCGCTTGCACTTGATGGACACGGAGCGGCGATTGTGCCCGCACCCGGAATTGCTGCCGAACCCGACAGCGGAGCAATCATTGCCAGACCTGATGGTCTTCCACGACGCACCGTCGGACTCGCCACACGTCGACGTCCGCGCCCGAGCGCCGCGACACGAGTTGTGATTGATGCACTCGAGGAAACAATTAACGAACTACTGGACCCAGACACCGGCGTCCACCGTTTACAGCAGTAATCAGCTGTCACCGAGTTGTCGGAGCGAGCGTCTAAGTTTGGCGCCGATGTCCATCAGCGCCGATCCCATCGTGCCCACCTCTGGCGGTGGCACCGATCGCCTCAGTGTTCTCGCCCGTGTCCCCGGCAACGTTCGTGCCGATGTGTGTGCCATCGCTGGCCGGAAGGTCGTCCTAGTTGAATTCGACGAGAGTGACCCCGCACCACCACTGACGTCGGAGATGACCACGGTGATGGGTGCGGGGGTTACCCACGCGATCAATGAGGCCATTCCCTTCGTTCTCATCGTGAATTCCGCCGGTGCAGATGTGCGGGAGGGAATAGCTCCCCTCGCCGGATGGGGCGCAGTCGCGGCCCACATGACCCGCGCCAGCGGCCTGATACCCATTTTCGCAATCGTCGACGGGCCAGCAGTGTCCGGTCCTGCACTGCTTCTCGGTCTCGCCGATGTTGTCGTGATGACCGAAGATGCGTACGCATTCGTCAATGGGCCAATGATGGTCGAGCAGTTCACAGGGGTTGCTATCGACAAGGCCGAGCTTGGTTCGGCCGCGATGATGTCCTCCCACGCCGGTGTCGGCGCGGTCGTTGTGCCACGTCGCCGCGACGCGGTCGACGCGGTTGGTGAATTGCTGGCCTATTTTCCAGATAGCGCCAGTGTTGCGCCGCCGCGCCACGATCGCCACGATCCTGCCGATCGATTGTGCCCAGAACTTGCCGACGTCCTGCCCGAATCATCGTCAGGCGGGTACGACGTGCGCCGGGTAGCAGAGTCGATCGTTGACGACGGATCTCTCTATGAGGTGCGCAGCGGATGGGCCACAAATGTTGTCACCGCATTCGCCACAATTGACGGACGACCAATCGGAGTCATCGCCAATCAACCCATCGCGTTGGCCGGAACGCTCGACATCTTGGCATCGCAGAAGGCGGCTCGGTTCGTGAACACCTGTGACGCCTTCGGGCTCGGACTGCTCACGCTGGTGGACACGCCAGGCTTTTATCCCGGCAAAGATCTCGAGTGGCGCGGAATGATTCGCCACGGTGCACAGCTGGTGTACGCCTACGGCCAGGCAACTGTGCCCCGTGTCTGTGTGGTCCTCCGCAAGTCATATGGCGGCGCGTACATCGTGATGGATTCGAAGACCATGGGCAACGACGTGTGCCTCGCGTGGCCATGGTCGGAACTTGCGGTGATGGGCGCGGGGCAAGCGGCAGCAATTCTGCGTCGGGGTGCCGATCCGGACGAGACCGCCGCCTTCATCGAGGACTACAGCGAACGACTTCTCAACCCCTACGTGGCAGCTGAGCGGGGCTTCGTCGATGACGTCATCGAGCCACATGAAACACGGCAACGTGTGGCGGCTGCATTCGAGATGCTCGCGACCAAACGTGAGGCACTCCCCCGACGCCGGCATGGAAATAGCCCTCTGTGACCCTGACTGCATGAGTCCCATTGGTCGCTGATCGGCGTCAGGGGGTACATTGCCCCGGTACACCCCGCGAACACAACGGAGGACCCCCGTGCCCGAGACGATCACCATCACCGATGACCGCACCGGCAAGACAGTGACCGTACCGATCGAGGGAGGCGTGTTTCCCGCCTCGGCGATTCGCGAACTCGACGCTTCGTTGTACGTCTACGACCCCGCGTACATGCAGACGGCGTCGTGCAAATCCGCAATCACCTACCTCGACGGTGGCAGCGGCATCCTCCGGTACCGCGGCTACCCCATCGAACAGCTCGCGGAAAAGTCGACGTTCCTCGAGGTTGCCTACCTTTTGCTGAACGGAGATCTGCCAACACAGGCCGAACTCGATGTGTGGACCCATGACGTCACTCACCACACTTTCATTCACGAGAACATGCGCAAGCGGTTCGTCGATGGGTTCCACTACGACGCCCACCCCATGGGCATGTTCGTGTCAGCTCTTGCCGCTCTCGGCACGTTCTATGACGGTGCCAAAGACATCGACAGCGCTGATAGCCGCCACAAGCAGGTCCTCCGGCTGATCGCGAAAACCCCCACAATTGCCGCGATGTGCCATCGCTTCTCAGTCGGTCTCCCCTTCAACTACCCCGACAACGATCTGAGTTTCCCGGGCAACTTCTTATCGATGATGTGGAAGGTTGGCGATGACTACGCCGTCGATCCCGTGCTCGAACGCGCGATGGACGTTCTCTTCATCCTCCACGCCGACCACGAGCAGAACTGCGGCACGACCGCGATGAGGGTCGTCGGATCCTCAAATGCCGACCCGTACTCGTCGGCCGCTGCAGCCGCAAGCGCGCTCTACGGCCCCTTGCACGGCGGCGCCAACGAAGCGGTGGTGCGAATGCTCACCGAGATCGGATCGGTGGACAACGTCCCGGCATTTATCGACTCGGTCAAGGAGGGCAAAGGTCGCCTCATGGGCTTTGGTCACCGGGTGTACAAGAACTACGACCCTCGCGCGCGCATTATCAAAGACACTGCCTACGAGGTGTTCGAGGTCACCGGCAAGAACCCACTACTCGACATTGCTCTCAAGCTCGAAGAGGCCGCGTTGCAGGACCCCTATTTCGTGGATCGCAAGCTGTACCCGAACGTCGACTTCTACTCCGGCTTGATCTACCAGGCGATGGGCTTCCCAGTTGAGATGTTCACCGTTCTGTTCGCAATTCCCCGGACCGCCGGGTGGCTGGCGCACTGGCAAGAACTCCTGGCTGACGGCGACCAGAAAATTTCTCGGCCACGCCAGTGGTACACGGGTCCAAACGAGCGCGATTACATCGCGATGTCTGATCGCTGATCGTGGATTTCTCCTGGACCCCGCAGCAGGAACAGTTGCGCCAGGAGGCGCGGGAGTTCGCTGCTGATGCGGTCGCTCGGTATGGGCGCCATAACGACTCGTGGATTAACGGCTACTCGGCTGAGTTTGCGCACGAATTAGGAGAGCGCGGCTGGATTGGCCTCACTTGGCCCACTGAACATGGCGGTGGCGGGCGACCCGCTATCGATCGTCTGATCATCGGGGAGGAACTCATTGCCGCCGGTGCACCGATTGCTGCGATGTGGTTCGCCGACCGTCAAATGGGGCCAGCACTGATCGGGTTCGGCACGCAGGACCAACGCGATGCCTACATTCCTGGAATCTTGGCTGGGCGCACCACATGGTGCATCGGGATGAGCGAGCCCAACTCCGGCAGCGATCTCGCATCTCTCACGACATCCGCAGTGCGTGACGGCGATGACTTCGTGATCAACGGTCAAAAGATCTGGACCAGCTTCGGCGCCGTAGCGGACTACTGCTATCTGATCTGCCGCACGTCCTCGGACGGCCCACCGCATCAGGGCATCAGCGAAATCATTGTCCCGATGGACACCCCCGGTATTGAAGTGCGTCCCATCAAGGACATGACCACAAACCTCCACTTCACAGAGGTCTTCTACACCGACGTCCGGGTGCCTGCACACAATCTGGTGGGGGTTGAGGGCAATGCCTTCCGCCAAACCATGAAACAACTTGAACATGAACGAGGCGGCATCGATCGGTTGGTATCCAACCGTGCACTATTTGAGATTGCCCGTGATCGGGCCGACACATCTCATCCGCTGATTCGTCAAGAGCTCGCAGCTTTGGAAACCGGCTACCGCTTGGGGCGTACGCTGGTCATCCGAGAGGTCCTCGGACAGGCGCCGGCGGGATTCTCCGCCGCGACAAAGTGCTTCTGCACAGAGCACGAATGGCGCGTGGCCCAGTTCGCCGCACGTGTCCTCGGAGCAGATGCGATGGTGTGGGACGACATCACGCGCGGCCTTGTGTACGCGCCTGGGTACACCATCATGGGCGGCACATCAGACATCATGCGCAACATCTTGGGTGAACGGGTGTTGGGCCTTCCTCGCGAACCTCGCTGAGGCCGACCAACGCGCTGCAACTTGCTCAGTCGAGAAGGGTGCGCAGGCGCTCCACAACGCGAACCGGGTCATCACCGACGGGAGTAATGGACAGGTGCGAGACGCCGGCCTCCCGGTACGCCGCCAGGCGCTCTCGTACCTCACCGGGAGTCCCGACGAGATTCGTGCGTTCCAGCATTTCGGCGGGCACGGCTTGGGCAGCGCCAGCCTTGTCGCCGGACAGGTACAGATCTTGGATGCGGATGGCTTCGTCGACGTACCCATATTTCTGGCAGATCGTGTTGTAGAAGTTCTTGTCGCGCGCTCCCATGCCACCCACATAGAGCGCCACATTCGGCCGCGCGGCATCAAGAATTGCCGACCGCTTTTCGGGGGTCATTGATTCGTCGATTGCGACCATGCCTCCAGCTGAAATCTGTAATGGCGGCAATGCCGGATCACGGTCGGCCGTACCTGCCTTCAAATCGTCGCCCCACACCGTGTGGAATTTCTCGGGGTCGAAGAAAATTGGCAGCCAACCGTCGGCATAGCGTGCGGTCGCCTTCACCGACAGTCCCATGAGCGATGCCCAGAAAATCGGGATGTCGCTGCGCACCGGATGGTTGATGAGCTTCAATGCCTTCCCCAGACCGGTGCCGTAACCCTCGGGGAGAGGAACAGACACGGCCGACCCCTCGTAAACGACCGGTTCGCGGCGCCACACCATCCGACAGATGTTGATGTAGTCCCTGATTCGCGCCATGGGTTGCTCGTATGGAACCCCATGGAATCCTTCGATGACCTGTGGCCCCGAGGCGCCGAGCCCGAGCACAAAACGCCCATCGCTGACATAATCCAAACCGGCAGCAGTCTGAGCCATGCACGACGCTGTTCGGGAGTACACATTCAAAATCCCCGAACCGATCGTGATCGTTGACGTCTTTGCGGCGAGATAACCCATCTGCGAGACCGCGTCAAAGCTGTAAGCCTCAGGTACCCAGACGAGGTCCAATCCGGCAGACTCAAGATCAACAACCCTGTCGACATCTGCATGGAAGTCACCGGAGTAACTGATCATCATCGAGAGTTTCATGCGGTCAACCTAGCCCGCAACGCATGGCACGGCCGTGGTGGACTGTTCATTGCAGTCGGCCCGGCACAGCAGTGCTTCACGATGCCGAACCGGCAGCGCCGGGTCAGCGCGCCGGGGGTCGCGGCAGGAACGCTGGCGTGCGTCGCACGTAGTCGTCCCAGCCCTCTTTGCGCTTGCTCAGGGAGCGCTCGAGCATGGCAACCCCCGACACCCGGACAAGCAGGAAGTTCATGAGCGTTCCGCCAATGATCCCCCACCATGCGACACCCACTGACAGAACCGCGATAACGACGCCCCACCAGAACACGACATCGCCGAAATAGTTCGGGTGTCGCGTCCACGCCCACAGGCCCCGATCCATCAGCTTGCCGGCATTGGACGGATCCGCGCGAAATGCGCGTAGTTGGATGTCCGCAGTGGTCTCAATGGCCAGACCGCATACCGCAACAAACGCACCAATCACAGCGAACACGCCGATACCGGGTGACGTGCCTGCGCGCACCAACTGCACGGGTAGCGACACGACCCACATCATCACGCCTTGAAGTACGAATACGGTGAGAAGGGAAATTAACCAGAACCGCGGGCCCCAGCGTTTACGCATTGCACGGTACCGAAAGTCTTCTCCCCCGCCGTGATTTCGTATACCGAGGTGCGCCGACAGCCGCAGGCCCCACGCAGCAACAAGGACGGTCACCAACCAGTCGAGGGCGCCGGTGGTGTCGTCACGTACATGGGTCGTGATCGCGATGACAACAAACCCGCTGCCCCACACGATGTCAACAATGGATGCATTCCGAATCGCAATGCTCACCAACCACGTAGCGACCATGAGGATCGCGATCGCAACCACGGCAGTGAGAAGACTTGCTGGAGCACTCATCACTGCTGTTGTAGTCGCTTGGACACCTCGGCGTCCATCTCCAACCATCGTTGATCAAGCCAGGCCAGGCGGTCGTCACCCATGGGTACCTCGCTCCCCACCACACGTGTAAATGACAACTCGATCGGACCGACACCAGAGGCCAAACGTCGCCACATACCAGAGAAGGTATCCATCCCATCGAGACCCGTGTGCCGCGCAAAAATCACATCAATGCCAGGGGCAGCGTCCAATAATGCGTTCGTTCCGGCAGGCCGAATCGGCAGCAGTGCCGTGAGTGATTCGAGACGCGCGGCCCGCTCGGGCGACGTCTCACGAATTTTGGCCACTGCGCGCTGCCGCTTCGCAGAGTTGGCCCGGGTCCCTTCTGGGAAAATCACAACCACGGTTCCTGATTCAGGCTCGACGTCACGCGTGAGCGCACCAATCGCGGCCAATTCCTCACCACCATCCGCCGCAGACCGATCAAGGAAATGGTTCGGCAGTCGGAGCCCAACAACATCGAGACACGGGTCAGCGAGAAGTTCTCGCTTCAGCACATACCGAGGCTCCACACCACACTGAGTGATCGCCCACGC
>JAFMNE010000052.1 GCA_017859395.1 Ilumatobacteraceae bacterium
ATCTTCAAGGCGCCGGCGACCGGTGCGATCTTTGCGCTTGAGGTGCCCTATCGCGATGATCTCGCGCGACGCATGTTGCTGCCTGCGCTGGTGGCCAGCGCCACCGGCTATTTCACCTTTGTGTCGCTGTCGGACACGGCGCCGTTGCTGTCGGCCACGGTGATCCCGATTCCGCAGTTCGAAATCCGCGACCTGTTCGGTGCGTTGGCCATCGGCGTGGCGTGTGCGATCGGGGCGCGCGCCTTTGCCAAAGTCATCCGGGTGGCCAAGGGCATCTCGGTGCGGTCGTTCCCAGTGCGGCTCGGCCTCGCCACGGTGATGCTCATCTCGTTGTTCGCGCTGTCGTACGAGCTGACTGGGCTCGGTCTCAGCCTCGGCGCCGGTTACGAGGTGTTGCGCGAGTGGTTGTTCATCGAGGCCGATATTGCTGTGTGGCTACTCATTGCGGTGTTCACCATTCGGTGTCTGGCATCGGCGGCGACCCTGATCGGTGGTGGCGTCGGTGGGGTGTTCATTCCCCTCGTGGTTGGCGGTGCGATCGTCGGGCGTGCTGTGGGCGAGGTGGTGCACCCTGAACGGTTCACGTTGTACACGCTGATCGGCATTGCCGCCTTCTTGGGTGCGGGATACCGGGTGCCGCTTGCCGCCGTGATGTTCGTTGCCGAAACCACTGGCCGGCCGAATTTCATCGTGCCGGCGCTCTTCGCAGCAGTCGCCGCCGAACTGGTGATGGGCGATCAGTCGATCACCACCTATCAGCGGCGCCCCGGTCAGCTCTGAGCCCCATCCTCATTACCCGGCCACCCGGGGTTCGGCACGGCATGGCTCTGCTGCCAAGATCGCGTGATGAGCGATGTATCCACACACGACACACCGATTGCTGTCACGAGTGACCTCCAGGGCACGGTGGTGGCCATCTCGGTGGCCGTGGGTGATGTGGTGGCCGCTGGGCAGGTGCTCGGGCTTCTCGAATCGATGAAGTTGCACCATGAGTTCGTTGCCCCGGTCGGCGGTGAGGTGGTGGCGCTCGCCGTCGCCGATGGCGATACCGTCGCCCCCGGCGATGTGCTGGTGCGAATGACCCCCTCGGCCGCCGCGGCCGCCGTGGCCACCCCTGTGGCCGATCGTGGCCCTCGGGGTATGGACCGGCCGGATCTGGCCGAGGTGGTGGAGCGCCATCGTGCGGGGTCCGATGCGGCGCGCCCTGATGCGGTGGCGCGACGCCGTGAACGCGGCCGGCGTACCGCTCGGGAGAACGTTGCCGATCTGATCGACGAGGGGTCGTTGGTGGAGTACGGGCCCCTTGCAGTGGCCGCCCAGCGGCGCCGTCGGGACCTGGACGACCTGCGAGCCAACACCCCTGCCGACGGGCTCGTCGGCGGTGTGGCGTCGGTGAACGGCGATCTCTTCGATGCCGAGGCCGCCCGGTGCGTGGTGATGTCGTACGACTACACGGTGCTCGCCGGTACCCAAGGCCATGTGAATCACCGCAAGAAGGACCGGCTGTTCGAAGTAGCTGAACAACTCGGCGCGCCGGTGGTGTTCTTCACCGAAGGTGGTGGTGGGCGCCCGGGTGACACCGACACCGGCGGGGTGACCGGACTGGATTGTCTCGCATTCATGTGGTGGGGTCGACTGTCGGGAACGGTGCCGACGGTGGGAGTGAACGCCGGCTACTGCTTCGCGGGTAACGCGGCGATCCTCGGATGCTGCGATGTTGTGATCGCCACCCGGGATTCGAATATCGGTATGGGTGGGCCCGCGATGATCGAGGGCGGTGGCCTTGGGGTGGTGGAACCCACCGCGATCGGGCCGATCGATGTGCAGGGCACGAATGGTGTCGTCGACATTGTGGTCGACGACGAGGCCGCAGCGGTTGCGATGGCCAAGAGGTATCTGTCGTACTTCCAGGGAACGCTGACACGGTGGGAGGCGCCCGACGCCAGCGCACTGCGCGATGTGGTACCCGTGGATCGACTGCGGGCCTACGACGTACGCGATGCCATCGAGGGCATCTTCGATGTGGGCAGTGTGCTGGAACTGCGCCGCGGGTTCGGCGCTGGCATGGTGACCGCTCTCGCGCGTATCGAGGGCCGCCCGGTCGGGGTGATCGCAAACGATCCGGCGCATCTCGCGGGTGCCATCGACACCGATGGGGCCGACAAGGCTGCTCGCTTCATGCAGTTGTGCGATGCCCATGGTCTGCCGATCGTCACCTGTGTGGACACCCCGGGGATGATGGTGGGGCCACCAGTGGAGGAGACGGCGCTGGTGCGGCACTGTTCACGGCTGTTCGTCACCGGTGCCAATCTTGAGGTGCCGATCGTGTCGATCGTGTTGCGCAAGTCCTATGGCCTTGGCGCGCAGGCGATGATGGGCGGCAGTACGAAAGCACCGCTGGCCTGTGTGGCGTGGCCCACTGGCGAGTTCGGTGGCATGGGACTTGAGGGGTATGTGCGCCTTGGCTATCGGAAAGAATTGGAGGCGGCCGGATCGCCGGAGGAATCCGAGGCATTGTTCCGCGAACTCGTCGATCGTCTGTACGAACACGGCAAGGCTGCCAGCATCGCGTCATGGTTCGAGATCGACGATGTGATCGACCCGGCGGACACGCGCCAGTGGCTGTCGACTCTGTTGCCGCAGCACACACCGATTCCTGCGTCGCAGCGCCGGGGGCGTCCCAACGTCGACACGTGGTGACTCGCTGCGCGTCGCGACGGGTGGCGCTAGCTCAGTCGAGTTGAGCGAACACGAAGTTCGTCTGTTTCACCGATCCCATGGTGGCGCACGAGGCGAACGAGTAGCGATGGCCGGGGTAGAGCACGACGTCGTCGGGGATGTCGCGGAGGCGTCGCAGGCTGTGGCCCATCTGGGCGTGATCGGACCCGGGGAGATCGGTGCGTCCACACCCATCGAGGAACAGGGTGTCGCCGGCGACGAGCCGGCCGTCGACCAAGAAGCATTGGCTGCCGGGGGTGTGGCCGGGCGTGTGCACGAGGGTGATCTCGATGTCGCCAACGGTGACGATGTCACCGGGGTCGTGGGCCACGAGTTGTGCGGCGGTCAGCCCGGCGGTGCGCTCCACCCACGGCACCTCGGCCGCTTGCACATGCACCGGGCAATCGAGGTGTTCGAGCAGGCTCGCAACCCCTTCGACGTTGTGGCCCATCAGTGATCCGCCGATGTGGTCAGCGTGGTAGTGGGTGCCGAGCACACCGACGACGCGCATACCGTCGGCGGCCACGGTGTCGAGTAGGTCGCTTACCGACCATGCCGGATCCACGAGTACGCATTCCCCGGTGGTTCGATCACCGATTGCATACGCAAAGTTCACCATCTGGGCGGCCAACTGGTCGTCGGCAGCGAAGTCGCGGCCCGACAGCATCTGGCGAAAGTACACACGATCGTCATCGGTCATGACACGAGCGTACGCTGCGGACTATGTCCGAATCCTCAGCAGCTCCATCGTCGGGATCAGACGTCGTGCGGTACGGCGTCATCGGGACCGGGATGATGGGTGTGGAGCACATCCAGAACATCTTGCATCTCGATGGTTCGGAGGTGACCGCCATCTCCGATCCGCATGGCCCGTCGTGCGATGCAGCGATCACCGAGGTGACCGGCGCAGGCCGATCCGCACCGGTAGCGTTCGAACATCACGGCGCCCTGTTGGAGTCAGGCCTAGTCGATGCCGTGGTGATCGCCACCCCGAACATGACCCATGTCGATGTGCTGGGTGATGTGCTCGCCACCGACGTGCACGTGATGGTGGAAAAACCGCTGTGCACCACGGTCGCCGATTGTCAGCGCGTCGTGGATGCAGCGGCGGCAGGTCCCGCTGACCGCGTGGTGTGGATGGGTCTGGAGTATCGCTACATGCCGCCGACTACGGCACTGCTCTCAGAGATTGCTGCCGGGTCGGTCGGTCGAGTCCACATGGTGGCGATCCGAGAGCACCGCTTTCCGTTCTTGGTGAAGGTGGGCGATTGGAACCGTTTCTCGCGCAACACCGGCGGCACGCTCGTCGAGAAGTGCTGCCACTTCTTCGATTTGATGCGGCTCGCGGCCGGTGCGGAACCGGTCAGGGTGATGGCCTCGGGTGGTCAAGATGTGAACCACCTCGATGAGCGCTACGACGGTGAGACCCCCGACATCTTGGACAATGCCTACGTGATTGTGGAGTTCGCCAACGGGGTGCGCGGCATGCTCGATCTGTGCATGTTCGCCGAGGCGAGTCGGAACGAGCAGGAGATCGCCGTCACCGGCGATGAAGGCAAACTCGAGGCTCTCGTGACCGAGTCGTTGTTGCGTGTCGGTCGCCGCAGCGATGGTCTCCACGTTGTCGATGAACGTCCGATCACCGCTGATGGGGTGCGCCATGTTGGTCTGCACCATGGGGCGAGTTATCTCGAACATGTCGATTTCCGAGCGGCCATCGTTGGTGGCCGTCCGGCCGCAGTCACCTTGACCGATGGTCTGTGGTCGGTGGCGATGGGCGTCGCAGCTCACCGCTCCATCGACGAGAAGCGACCGGTGCCCATCGCTGAGGTTCTCGCCGATGGCTGAGTCGGTCGCGCTCTCCTCGTTGCGTGAGGGCGATCGCGTGGTGGTGGGCGGCGACCGACAGGTCATCGTCGATGCCGCCCTTGCCGCTGCATTCGCTCCTGGTGACCGGCTGATCGTGGCCGGGACCGACGTGCTGCACATTCCCGCCGCCGATGCGGATGTGGCAGCCGTCGCAGTCGGCGCCGCAGTCGGCGCGGTCACGCCGCTGGCACGGTGCTCGGGTGCGTCAATCACGGCGTTCTTCGAGGATTTCGCCCGGCGTCTTGAGGATCCGTCGATCGTCGCGTTGTTGCGGGCTGCGAATGAGCGTGATGTGGCCGATGCAGCCGCGCGGGGTCGTTCCACCACCCGGTTGGTTCTCGACGATGCGATGTTGGCGGCGATGGTGGAGGGGTTACGCATGTGGCGTGACACCCCCGACCTGCGTGATGTCGAAGTTGCCCGTGTTGACCACGACGGGTGGCATGTGGCGGCTCGTCAGGCCCCGCTTGGTGCCGTGGGTTTCGTGTTTGAGGGGCGTCCGAACGTATTCGCTGATGCCGCAGGGGTGGTGCGGTCGGGAAACACCGCGGTCCTACGTATCGGCTCGGATGCTCTCGGGACGGCAACAGCCATCGTCGAACATGCTGTGACGCCGGCACTGTCGGCTGCTGGGCTGCCCACCGACGCCATGGTGCTGGTGGGTTCACGGGCCCATGCGGCTGGTTGGGCGATGTTCGCCGACGACCGGCTGGCGCTGGCGGTGGCCCGGGGGTCGGGTGCCGCGGTAGCGCAACTCGGCGCGGTCGCGCGGGCAGTCGGCACGCCGGTCAGCCTGCACGGCACCGGCGGTGCGTGGGTGATCGCCGCCGATGATGCCGACGAGGAGCGATTGGCGGCCACGATCGAGAATTCGCTCGACCGCAAGGTGTGTAACACAGTGAACACGGTGTGCGTTCCCACGTCGCGTGCCGATGACCTTGTTGGCGTGGTCATGGACGCGGTGGCCGCGGCTGGTCGTCGTCGGGGTGTAGGTGCACGCGTGCACGTCACCGCTGCCGCTGCGGCCCATCTCGATACCTCGCCTGACGGCCTCGACATCGTGACGATCGCCGATGAAGAACTTGGCCACGAATGGGAATGGGAGAACGTGCCCGAATGCACCGTCGCTGTTGTGGCAGATGTGGATGATGCGGTTGAGCGCTTCAATCGGTGGTCACCGCATTTTGTTTGTTCGGTGATCACCACGTCTGATGAGGTGGTGGAGCAGGTGTACGCCACGGTCGATGCCCCCTTTGTCGGTGACGGGTTCACCCGGTGGGTTGATGGCCAGTACGCGCTCGGCGAACCCGAGCTCGGGTTGTCGAACTGGGAGGGCGGTCGACTGCTCGGACGTGGCGGAGTGTTGTCGGGGGCGTCAGTGCATACCGTGCGGCTTCTTGCCCGGTTCAACGATGTATCGATCCGACGCTGATCGTTCGGCAGCCACGCCATGGCCCGCGCCACGCGGCCCGGCGGTGGGGTGGCACGGCAAGGGGGCCGCACGCGCCTACTTCGATGGGTCACGCTGGGTGCGCGACGACCCTCCGTCGCTCACCACGGCACTCGCGGTCGTCGCGGTGCTGGCGGTGTCGCTGCTGGTGGCACGACCGTTCATCGAGCTCGGTGAGGCAGCGGGTGTGCCGGTGCCGATCTTGGCGGTGTCGCTGATCGTTCTTGGTTATCTGCCACCCGTTGCTGTCGCGGTTGCGTTGCTGCGCCGTGACACCGCGGGCATCGGATGGTTGTCGACTGTGGGGGGCCGATTCCGCGGGGTTGACCTTGCATGGGGTGTGCTCGTGTGGTTCATCGCGATCGTCGTGCAAGCGGTGGTGTTTGGCCTCGTCGACGGGTTCGGTGTGCCGGTGTCGGACAACACCGGTGCGCTCGGCGACGACTCGATCGGCGCTGATCTGGTCGTGATCACTGCGGTGGCTGCGGTGCTGGTCGCACCGCTGGTGGAGGAGTTCGTATTTCGTGGGGTTGTGCAGCGTGCGTTGATCGCGCGGATCGGCACGGTGCCGGGTGTGGCGGCCCAGGGGATGCTGTTTGGGGTGGCCCACATCGATCCGGTGGCGGGTGTGGGCAATATCGGATTGGCGCTGGTGCTGTCGGGCGTGGGGATCATCTTCGGTGCGGCGGTTGTGCGGTTCGGTCGCCTCGGCCCGGCGATTGTGGCCCATGCCGTGTTCAACGCGGTTGTGGTGGCCCTCGTGGTGTCGGGTGCCGCAGAGCACCTCGTCGAGCGGGTCGGCTGAACTGGGCTCTATTCGGTGCCGATCTCGCGGTTATCGATCAGTCGCGTGTCGCCAACCCAGACGGCGGCGATAACCCGTGCGGGTGTCGTGTTGGTCGGTTCGAACGTGCGCGGATCGACAACAGCTAGGTAGTCGATGCGCGTGTCGGCGGCAGCGGCGATGATCTCGCTCCCGGCGGCAACCGCGTCGTCGATGTCGGCCCCGTGGGCGACCTCGTTGGCGATGTAGCGCAGCGCCTCGTCGATCGATGTGGCAGCGCGACGCTGATCGTCGGTGAGGTGCCGGTTCCGGCTCGACATTGCTAGCCCGTCAGGATCGCGCACCGTTGCGCCGACGACGATCTCGGTGCCGATATCCAAGTCGGCAACGAACTGGGCCACGATGGCGACCTGTTGGGCATCTTTTTCCCCGAAGACGGCAATGTCGGCTTCTGCGGTGTTCAACAACTTGGTCACCACCGTGGCCATACCGGTGAAGTGGCCGGGGCGGTGCTCGCCCTCCCATCGCGTCGCGATTGCGCCGGGGCTCACTACGGTGTCATGCCCGTCGGGGTACATCGTCGCGGCAGTGGGCGCATAGACGGCGTGCACACCGGCGGCTTTGCAGGCGGCGACGTCGTCATCGATCGGTCGGGGATAAGCGGTGAAGTCCGCGTCACGGTCGAACTGCAGCGGGTTCACGAAGATGGAGACGATCACCCGGTCGCAACGACTGGCCGCATCTTCGATCAGTGACATGTGTCCGGCATGCAACGCACCCATCGTGGGCACGAGTGCGACACTCATGCCGTCGCGACGCCACACGCGTGATTGAGCCCGCAATTCAGCCGGGGTGGTGATGATGAGAACATCGCTCATCGCGCCCTCACCGATGGGCAGAGGTCGCAGAGTGCGGGTGCGTCTGGCGCACTCTCGGCGCTCATCATCGCGTCGGCAATGGCGGCGGCAGTCACCGCAGCTGCCGCAGCAGCAAGAGCGTCTACCCCGCGATGATTGATCGTCGTATCTGAGGATGCTGCGGTTGACATGGCGAACACGGTGTCGCCATCCACGCTGAGGTGAATGGGTGAGATGGCACGGGCAAGACCATCGTGGGCCAAGGTAGCCAGACGGCCGGCCCCGACGCGGTCGATCGGGGCGTCGGTCGCCACCACGCCAACGGTGGTGTTGGTGGTCAATGCCATGTGCCGGTTTGCCATGACATGGTCGAGGCGGGTGCGCAGAGCGCGGCGATCGGCAGCGTTCGGCCGCCTCGCCAGATGATGAGCGGCGAAGGGCATACCAGTGGATGGGTCCACTGCGGAGCCGAACGAGTTCACCACCATCACCGCACCGACCCGGTAGATGGCATCGTCGATCGTCACTGTGGTGGATGCCGTGCCAACCCCGCCGGCGAGTCCGCCAGCGACTGCACCGGTGCCTGCGCCGATCGATCCGTGTTGGGGGGTGGCCCGTGCGGCGCGCAGTGCTCGTCGTCCGAACTCGGCGGTGGGTCGATGTGCGGGGTCGCCGCCTCTGCCAAGGTCGAAGATCACCGCGGTGGGCACCACGGGCACCACGAGGTCGTTGCCAACCGGATGGCCGAGTCCGCGAGCCGCTAGTTCGTCCATGCAGCCGTCGGCGGCCCGCAGCCCAAAGGCGCTGCCGCCGGTGAGGCAGATGGCATGGATGCGTTCCACGAGGCGTCCCGGGTGAAGGGCATCGGTTTCTCTGGTGCCGGGCGCACCACCGCGGACATCGACGGCGGCCACAGCGCCGAGGGGAGCGAATACCACCGTGGTGCCGGTGCGCCAAGTGCGGTTGCGGCGATGATGGTGGCCAACCCTGATGCCGGGCACATCGCAGATGTCCCCGGTGCTGGGGGCGTCGAACCGGCCGGCGATGTCCACGGCGCCGCACGGTAGCGTGCGCGCGTGGCGGGTGTGTCGTGGGATGCGTCGCGTCGTCGGATTCGTTCGACGCGTGCCGATGCCGTGTTGTGGCTGTGGGAGTGGCTGTCAACCGGTGCTGCAATCGGTCCGAACAGTCGACGGGGACGCAGATTCGGCAGTTTTGGTGACGGTTCGGTGATCTGCTTTCCGCCGACAGCTCTAATGAACGAGCGATATATCCGCATCGGTCGCGACACGATGATCGGGCCCCATGTGGCGTTGTCGGCGGGTATGGCCCCCGGTCAGGAATGCCTGAGTGATCCGGTGGTGTCGATCGGCGATCGGTGTCTGATCGGTCGCGGGTCAGGAATTGTGGGTCATCTGTCGATTGAGATTGGCGATGATGTGTGGACCGGTCATCACATTTACATCACCGATCAGAATCATGGGTGGGCCGACCAGTCGCTACCGATTTCGCGGCAGTCGCAGCCCGAGGCCGCGGTGCGTGTGGGGTCGGGTTCGTGGATCGGTCATGGCTCTGTGATCCTGCCGGGATCCACGGTGGGCGAACGGGTCGTGATTGGAGCCAACAGTGTGGTGACCGGCGACATCCCGTCGGGTTCGGTGGCTGTGGGTGCGCCAGCGAGGGTCGTGGGCCGCACCGATGGTGGATAGACCGTTGGCTGCTCCTCGTGACGTTGGGCCAGCGGCGGTGTCCCGGCGCGGCGGTCACATCGACAGGTCGAACGGGGGAGAGCACGCTGCCATGTCGTTGTCGGCAGCAAATGTCGCCAGGCGCTCGGAGATTGGCACCTCGGCCATCGTCTCGTAGAACGGCAGGTTCTCGCCGGTCGTGCGCAACTCGTCGGCGTAGCGACGGCGGTCACCGATGTAGGTGCGATATTCATCGATCCACATCGGCACGATGGCGGCCCCTTTGTCATCGGCTGGGGTCACCGCGTCGATGTCATCGACCATGTCATCGAGGATGTCGGTCGCGCGGTCGATGATGTCGGCGCGCTCGCGAATCAGTTCTGATCCGCCGGAGTCGAGCCGCCGGTAGTCGGCGAGTGCATCGCGTGCGATGTCGGCGTCGAGGCAGATCTGCTGCGCCCGCGCTGACCAGTCACGGTCCTCGATGCGGTTGATGGCCTCTTTCGAGGCGAAGAACAACGCCCATACCCAAAACGCGGCAAAGCTCAGCATCACCGCTGTGAGAGTGGTGCGGGTGAGGATTTGCACGCCTCGGGAGCGCTCGGTCGTGGGGGTCGACGTCACGGTCTGCACGCTAGGCCGGTTTGAGGGCAGGGGCACGGCGCTGCCACCGATCTGTGCCCCATGCGACATGGCATTGATGTGGCTGCGTGTGCAGCGGTGTCCTACGGTCGCGGTATGGAGATCATTCTCGTGCGTCATGGTCAACCGGAATGGGTGCGCGATGGTCTCGCGGTCGGGAACCCGCCGTTGACCGATCTTGGTCAGCGGCAGGCGCAGCAGGTGGCAGAGGCCCTCGCCGAGGAGCATTTTGATGAGGTTCTGGTGTCGCCACTGCAGCGCACCCGTCAGACGGCCGCACCGTTTCTGGCTTCCACCGGCCGTGATGAGGTGATTGCTCCGTGGCTGGAGGAAATCCGCGATCCCGGCTGGGCGGGTTCCCCCATGGAAAAGGCCGAGCAGGCCTATGCCGAGATGCGCGCCCAACCGCCCGAGCACCGGTGGGGCGGCCTTGATGGCGGCGAGGCTGTACGCGACTTCGTCGACCGTATTCACCTCGGCGCCGACATGTTCCTCGCCGAACGTGGCGTGACGCGACATCCTCATGACCTGCCCGTGTGGCTGATGGAGAACCCAGGTCGACGAATTCTGTTGTTCGCTCATGCAGGTACGAACTCGGTGGTCATCGGGCACTTGCTCGGGCTGGTGCCCACACCGTGGGAATGGGACCGGTTCCAGATCGGTCATTGTTCGGTGTCGCGGGTGTCGTCGATGCCGGTCGGCGAGTTCCATGCCTTCGGCCTTGTGAAACTGTCCGATGTCGAACACCTCGGCATCGGCGATCGCTCGCGCTGACACGGTGAGCGCCGGCGGTCCAACGGTCTGGGTGACCTCGGACACTGGCGGGTGCACGACAGGCAGTGGCGAGAACAGGCCCGTAGGATCTGAGGCGTGCAGGTGTCACCGGCTACTCATCGTCGGGTCAGCATCGCGGCCCTCATCGCGTTGTCGGTGATCATTGTGACCGGCGCGGCCGTGCGGCTCACCAACAGCGGGTTGGGATGTGACGACTGGCCGAATTGCAACTCGGAAAAGCTCATCGATGTGTCGTCGGCTCATGCGGCGATCGAGCAGTTGAACCGCCTGTTCACGGGCGTGGTGGCAGTGGCTGTTATCGCCGCCGTGTTGGTGTCGTACATCCGTGCCCCGCGACGTCGTGACCTCATCATCTTGTCGTGG